>JANPGQ010000257.1:0-2733 GCA_031423975.1 Cytophagales bacterium
CTGCGTACAACTTTCTACGCAGTCAGACGATAGTCGGACGGTATAAACCATAGAAAAAAATTCCTTAATAATTTTAATAAAAAAGCGTTAGCCGAATCATCGACTAACGCTTTTTCAAAAGGATTAGGTTAAAGGAACGTAGGGATTAGTATGCTACACTATTATCCTCAATCAAAAACCGTTTAACCTAAAACCTAATATTATACAGGTTTTGCAATCTCAACGTTCACACGTTTTCCTTTGATAGCAGCACCTTCCATTCTATTCAAAACTGTCGAAGCGTATTCTTTTGGAACATCTACGAAAGTATATTTATCAAAAATATTGATTTGTCCTAACGTATTTCCTGGAATACCAGTCTCACCCGCAAATGCACCTACGATGTTGGCAGGAGAGATTTTTTCGTCAAAACCAATATTTACAAACATTCTCACCATGTTTTCATCCTGACGGTAAGGCTTTCCAGCTTTATCAGAACGGGGTCCACGGTCTTCAAATGAACGAGGACGATCAGTTGAAGAAGTGGTACGAGGACGAGCATCACGAGAATCACGGTTGAAACGATCTCCACCACTTGGGCGAGAATCTCCACCACGAGAATCACGATTGAAACGGTCGCCACCTCTTGAATCAGAAGGACGAGAATCGTTACGGTCAAAACGTCCACCACCTCTTGAATCATTACCACGAGAATCTCCACGTCCGAAACGGTCGCCACTGGCACGAGGCTCAAAACGGTCATTTCTACCACGACTATTACGGTCGTTTTCTCCGTCTAAGTTTTCGTCAGCAAATTCGCTTTTCACAACGCCCATGTTCATTTTCACCAAACCAGCAATGATTTGCTCAACTGTTAAACCTGCGTGTTGTAAGTTTGTATAAACATCTTCAAAAAGCTCTAAACCTCCGTCTGCAACGGCTGCTTTTACTCTATCAATAAACATTCCTTTCTTTACACCTACTACATCAGAGAACGTTGGAATAACACCTTTGTCAATTTTAACTTTGGTATAATTCATGATTTCTCTCAAACGATTACGCTCTGCACCCACTACCAAAGTAAAGGCTTTACCCAACTTCCCTGCACGACCAGTACGACCAATACGGTGTACATAATACTCTTCGTCCAAAGGAATATCGTAATTAAATACGGCTTCAATATCGTTTACGTCAATACCACGAGCGGCTACATCAGTTGCAACCAACACAGATACCAAACCCGAACGGAATTTTGACATTACATTATTACGTTGAGCCTGACGCAAATCTCCGTGAAGACCTTCAGCAGTATAACCACGCAACAATAATTCTTCTACAACTTCATCCACTTTTTTCTTCTGATTACAGAAAACCAAAGCCAATTTAATACCGTGTAAATCCATCAAACGAGTCATTACTTCCATTTTGGCTTTGCCTTTCACATCGAAATACAATTGCTCAATATTTACGTTAGTAATTTCGTTTTTCACTACCTTCACCAACACTGGATTATTCTGATAACGGGTTGTCAATGCCATGATTGGCTTAGACATCGTTGCTGAGAAAAATACCGTCTGACGGTCAGCGTTAGTTTCTTGCAAAATGCTTTCGATGTCATCACGGAAGCCCATATCGAGCATTTCGTCAGCTTCGTCAAGCACTGCCATTTTTACGTTTTCTAATTTCAAAGCACGTCTTTCAATCAAGTCAATCACACGTCCAGGCGTACCTACTACGATGTTTGCACCAGCTTTCAAAGACTTTATCTGACGCTCAATTGAATCTCCACCATACACGGTAGTTACCCAAACGCCTTTCTTATACTTAGCTAATTTCTTGATTTCTTCGGTTACTTGAACCGCTAATTCACGGGTTGGGCAAAGTACCAAACCTTGAACGTATTTATCGAATGCGATAACTTTTTCAATCATCGGAATACCGAAGGCTGCTGTCTTTCCAGTACCTGTTTGGGCTTGTCCGATAACGTCACGACCTTCTAATAATGAAGGGATTGCTTCTGATTGGATTGGAGAGGCTGTCTCGAAACCCATATCAGCTACTGCTTTTTTAATATCTTCCGACACGGGAAGTTCATCAAATCTTAATCTTGCGATTTCACTCATGATTTTTTGTTCGCCACATCTAACGACATGAAGTAATGATTAGGGCATCGCCATGATGCTCCATTCGTTTCTGCGACTGATTTTTTTAAATTGATTGGTAATTACTGCTTTAATGATGCCCGAACATCCGTTAAAGCTCTGGGAGACCGACTGGAGGAGTTTTGAATTTTGAGTTTCGATTGCGAAGTTTTGATCTTGCAAATATTGAAACTAATATTTCGTATCCTCTTTGAAGAGATGCTTCGTGCCAACGAAGCGTACACAGAGACGTGCGGATGTTTTTGTACTAATTTTTTACAAAGGTACGTCAATGTTTTGGATTCGCAAATTTTTTTGGATTATTTTTAGAAAATCAATTTGTTTGAAATTTTAATTGAGCGTTATTCCCTTTCTGTAAAGCCCCATTTAATTCTAAATTTTTCAAGAATCCTGTATAATTATCAGGTAAAGAAATAGTATGCCCTTTGTTGATAATTACTTCATCTGTAATAAGGGGAACAGTTCCGCAAGCCCATGTACTCATGTTATTCCAAGCGTTGGTTTTTATGGTCTGTTGCTTGTCACCAATATAGATTTTTATTGGATTAGATTCTACGGTGCAAGCCCCCGAAGTGTAACTAACAGAATATTC
>JANPGQ010000258.1:0-1722 GCA_031423975.1 Cytophagales bacterium
CACGGAGCGGAATTCGAGAAATTATATACGGGCTATGAGTTGGCTGGCAAAGCTCGCAAAGTAGTAAAGGCACAAGATTTATGGTTCGAGATTTTGGAATCTCAAACCGAGACGGGTACACCTTATATGTTGTTTAAAGACCACGCCAATAAAAAGTCTAATCAACAGAATTTGGGTACAATCAAATCGTCTAACTTATGTACTGAAATTATCCAATATACTTCAAAAGACGAAGTGGCGGTTTGTAACTTAGCATCGTTGGCATTGCCTAAATTCATCAAAACCAACGAAAGAGGTTTTCAGGTTTTTGACCACGAAGAATTGAAGCGTGTTACGAAAGTGGCAACGCTCAATTTGAACAAAATCATCGACCGTAATTATTATCCAGTAGAGGAGGCACGTAGTTCAAATATGCGTCATCGTCCAATTGGTTTGGGAGTTCAAGGATTAGCCGACGTTTTCATTCTATTGAGAATGCCATTTGAGTCTGCCGAAGCCAAACAGATGAACAAGGATATTTTTGAAACGCTTTATTATGCGGCGATGGAAGCATCTATGGAACTGGCAATCAAAGAAGGTCCTTACGAAACATGGGCAGGTTCGCCAATTTCACAAGGGATTTTCCAGTTTGATATGTGGAACGTTACGCCAGAATCAGGACGTTGGGACTGGGAAGGTTTGCGTGCCAAAGTGAAAGAACACGGAGTGCGTAACTCATTGTTAGTTGCTCCGATGCCAACCGCTTCAACTTCGCAAATCTTGGGTAATAATGAATGTTTTGAACCTTATACTTCAAACATTTATGCCCGTAGAGTATTGTCTGGCGAGTTTGCGGTGGTAAACAAGCACCTTTTGCGTGATTTAGTAAAATTGAATCTATGGAATGATTCGATGAAGAATAAATTGATTTCTGCCAATGGTTCAGTACAAAATATCAACGAAATCCCTCAGAATTTAAAGGATTTGTATAAAACTGTTTGGGAAATTAAACAAAAGACTATTATTGAAATGGCTGCCGACCGTGGAGCGTATATTTGCCAGTCGCAATCATTAAATATACACATTCAAGACCCGAACTTTGGGAAACTAACCTCGATGCACTTCTACGCATGGGAGAAAGGCTTGAAAACTGGGATGTACTATCTCAGAACTAAAGCCGCAACCGATGCCATTAAGTTTACAGTCGAGAAGCAAGCCGAAGTGGCAATTGAGCAAGCCAATGTTGTGCAAGAGCATGAGATGAACTACGAGACGTATGCAAGTAATGCAGCGACTGCGAAAGCCTCTGCGACCACGCTCACCGTAGCTGGTTTAGACAACGTATCAGAACAAAGCTGGTCGGATATGCAATGCTCAATTGATGACCCTGATGGGTGCGAAGCCTGCGGGTCTTAATAATTTTTAGTGTTGAGGGCGAGTTTATACTCGCCCTTTTTATTTTTAATACTTATAATTCAAAACAGAATAATATATATGTCATACAAGTTCAAAAGCCACTTAGATATAGGAAGCTTAGATGCTGAAAATGATGATTTCTTAATGAACTCTTTTGTTGAAATCTCATATTTGCCGTTATTACTTGAAAAAAATCAAAAAAGTATTTTACTAGGAAGAACGGGGATAGGTAAATCTGCTTTAATTCGTTATTTGGAGGAAAAACAAGAGCATGTTTCAAGAATTAATCCAGAAGCTATGTCGCTTCGACATCTGAGTAATTCGACA
>JANPGQ010000259.1:0-3496 GCA_031423975.1 Cytophagales bacterium
AATATATTAAAATTAGTGTTCAAGGAATGATTTGAACATTTTTTTTGTCTTGTATTTAACTAAATTGTTAAACATAAATATTAAACTATTTTGATAATTGTTGATTGCTTAATAATTCGATAAACTTCTATTAATAAATCTAAACTAATGCTGCTTTTTTATAAAATATTTATGGTCATTTTGTTGTGTACCTTCAATTTTGGATATGACGTTTTGGGGCAAGAACACACGAAAATAAAAGGCAAAGTAATGGATGCGAAAACTGGTGAAACGTTGCCATTTGTCAATATTTCAATTACGGGTACAAATTTTGGAACGCAGACCGATATGAATGGAAACTTCTATCTGGAAACAGCACAACAAAACCCAACGATTAGAATCGCTTTTGTCGGATATGCCCCCGAAACTCGAAATATTCAAGGTGGGAAATTGGTAACATTGACGGTGAAATTAAAAGTTCAATCTAAAGATTTGGATGAAGTAACGGTAAAAGGCAAAAAAGATAGATACCGAAATAAAGATAATCCTGCGGTGGTGCTGATACGGAAAGTCATCGAACATAAGCAGGAAAATCGGAAAGAGTCGTATGATTTTTATCAGTACAATAAATACGAAAAATTAGAATTTGATTTAAGTAATATTTCCGAAAAATTCAGGAATAAACGCTCACTAAAGAAGTTCGATTTTGTATTTAATCACCTCGATACTTCTAAAATAACGGGAAAAGTAAACCTGCCAATGTATCTGAAAGAAACGGTTTCGGATTTGTATTATCGGAAAAGTCCAGAAACTAAAAAAGAGATTGTTCAAGGAGAAAAAATGACGGGTTTAGGCGGATACGTTGACGACAATGGCATTAAACTTTATCTCGAAGCACTTTATCAAGACGTTAATATTTATGATAACAATATTTTACTTTTAGCTACTCAGTTTTTAGGCCCAACCGCTCCCGTTGCTCCACAATTTTACCGCTACGTAATCATTGATACCACGGTTTACAAAGGTATCAAATGTGTCAATTTAGGATTTTCACCACGAAATATCAATGACCAATTATTTCAAGGAACATTTCTGATTGCGTTGGATTCAAGTTATGCCATACGCAAAGTTCAAATGGGCTTTTCAAAAGATGTGAATGTCAATTTTGTAACCGATTTACGGGTTTCTCAGGAATACGATAAAGTTGGAAACGAAGGCTTGATGTTGACAAAAGATGATTTAAGCATTGAATTTAATCTTTTGAAGAAAGAAAATGGAATGGGGTTATTCGGACAAAGAAGTGTGTCATACAAAGATTATATTCTCAATAAACCTATCGAAGCGAAACAGTTTGAGGGATTCAAAATTGATGTTGCCAAATCTGCTACGAATCGAGACAATACGTATTGGCAAACTGCTCGTCATGACGAATTATCAGCCAAAGAATTGGGCATATATTCAATGGTAGATAGCGTAAAAAAAGTCCCTGCATTTCAACGTTTCATGAATACCGCCACTTTTATTTTAGAAGGTTATAAACCCATTGGTAAGTTTGAAATTGGCCCCGTAAGCACTTTTTACAGTTTTAACCAAATAGAAGGTTTTCGCTTACGTTTGGGAGGAAGAACTACCGCCAATTTTAGCGATAAAGTTGCCCTTGAAACGTACGGTGCGTATGGTTTTAAAGATGAACGTTTCAAATATTATGCCTCAGCTACTTTTTCTTTGACTGACCATAATGCTTATACTTATCCAATCAAACATTTCAAAATTTCGTATCAGGATGATATAAAAATCCCTGGTCAGGAGCTACAATTTGTCCAAGAAGACAATTTTTTGTTGTCCTTTAAACGGGGGCAAAATAACAGAATGACTTACAATAAAGTCATCAATCTTGATTATTTGAATGAATCTAAATCAGGGTTGACATTTAATGCTAATTTCAAAAATATCCGCCAAACGCCCACGGGAGAACTTCAATTCAACTCTTTGAGTCCAGAAGGACAAGTGCAAACCAATCACGAAATCGTTAGTAGTGAGTTAATGATAGGGCTTCGTTATTCGCCGAACGAGCAATTCTATCAAGGCAAAAACTACCGAATCCCTATCATCAATAAATATCCAACATTTCAGCTTCGTTACACTTTAGGCATCAAAGGGATTTTGGAAAGTCAGAATAATTTTCATCGTTTGGTGGGTTACGTCCACAAACGAATATATATCCCACCGATTGGGTACACGGATATTACGCTCGAAGCAGGAAAAACATTTGGCAAATTACCGTACCCCCTTCTTACCATTCACCGAGCAAACCAAACGTATTCGTATCAACCAGAGGCCTATAACTTAATGAATTTCTTAGAGTTTGTGAGTGACCAATACGCTTCGATTTTTGTTGACCATCATTTTAGTGGATTCATTTTCAATAAGTTACCTCTTGTTAAGAAACTAAAACTACGTGAAGTGGTGACGTTCAAGGCATTAGTTGGAAAATTGAGTGATGAAAATAAAGCAACGACTCAAAACGGTTTAATTCTCTTGCCAACTGATAAAATTGGCAGTCCCACGACATTCTCTTTGGAAAATAAACCCTATATGGAAGCCAGTTTTGGGATTGAGAACATTTTTAGAGTTTTACGGGTAGATTTTGTAAAACGATTAAGCTATTTAGATAATCCCGATGTAAGTTCAAAAGTGGCGTTGCGGTTTAGAATGGTATTTGATTTTTGAGCGGGTTTATTATCAAATTTTAAAGATTCAACCGCATATATTAATCTTTTGTAAGCGGTTAATTACCAAATTATTATCGTTTGGTTTGGCGTAATATTTTATGTAAATACACAGTTAATTTAGCAATAATAAATCAAAACTATCCACAATATGTCGCAGCACAAAATTAGACCACTGATCATACAGATTGAACTGATTTGTACAAAAAATTAAAGAAATATCATAATTACTTGAGGAATGTACACTCTTTTTATCGGTGGTATAATTTTTTGATAAGACTAATAGCAGACAGTTCCATAATAATTCATAAATAATTTTCTTATGAAGAAGAAAATTCTATTCATTACAGGGTCAATAAATCAAACTACTCAGATGCAACAAATTGCCGAGCAGTTACCCGATTTTGATTGTTGGTTTAGTCAAATATTTGCCGATTCTCCGTTAATTAACGGGGTGAGAATTTACACCAAACTTCTGGATAAAACGATATTTTCTGGACAATTCAGAGCGAACTCGGAGCAATATTGTCTGGAAAATGGTTTACAAATGGACTATCAAGCTAAAAAAAAACAATACGATTTGGTCGTTTATTGTTCAGATTTGGTGATTCCCGATAGAATGTTGCAGAACAAAACGATTTGGGTTCAAGAGGGCATGATTGACCCATATAATACTGTAAGTCAGATAGTTAAAAAATTAAAACTTCCCCCGTACCTTGCCATTGGTACTGCGTTAAATGGTTCTTCTAACATTTGTGACATTTATTGTGCCGCTTCAGAAGGCTACA
>JANPGQ010000260.1:0-5252 GCA_031423975.1 Cytophagales bacterium
AAATTTTCAAAGGCAAAAGTCTTGGTAAAATCCAATTTAGATTGAGCATTGGGGTCAACATCATCGCCATCAAATTGACTCCCTACAATGTCCACATCTTCTGCAGCAAGGGCAATATCCAAGGTTTCAGCCCCCGAACACATCGCAAAAAGGAAACCACCACCCACACAAAATTTCTTGATTTTTTTAGCAACTTCCAATTTCATTTCCGAGACTTTGGAAAATTGTAGCTTGCGAGCCAAATCGTATTGAGCTTTCATATCTTTTTCGCTCATACGTCTAAGATTTTTGCCAAATTGTCCCGTAAAGTCTTCGTGGTGGAGGTGCAACCAATCATATTTTGCCAAATCGCCTTTGATGATTTCTTCGTCATAAATGACCTCAAACGGGATTTCGGCGTATCGAAGCACTAATAGCACGGCATCGGTATCTTCAAAAGTGGCACTACTAATTTTGATGGGCGAATATACCGCAATTTTAGCAGCTTTAAAGAGTCGCATTACTTCCATATTTACATTAGGATTGGTAATTTCTTTCTTCAGATTTTGGACGTCGGCATCAGAAATAACCTCAAAAGAAACGCCCCGAATCAAGCATTCGGTTTCAAGATTTTTGGAGTAATCAACCAAGAAACTACCGCCCCGATAATTGAGAAGCCAATCTATTTCCGTGTCATTTTTGAGGGTGATATACGCCAATCCGTAGGCTTTGAGATGGTTGCTTTGGGCATCATCCATCGGAATCAAAATGGAGTTGGCATGGCTTTGGGAAAAAGCCAAAAGTAGGAGTAGCGAAAACAATTTATTCAGCATGATTCCTAATATTTAGATGTTTACTAAATTTAGGAAATTGTCATGGAAAAAACAAACATTAGGGATTTGATAATTAGGGATTAGGATATATTGCCCCAATCGCTAATTACCTAATCCTCAATTCACCTAATTCCAAAAATGCCCCTTCACAACGCCCCAAAGCACTTTTGCTGGCACGGGCATAATCCCTTTGCGTTGTTGTTGGATAGAAATATCGGCAATAATTTTCCAGTGACGTGCTAAATCTCGGTAGGCAGCCCAAAGGGTATTTTTAGGGTCGTAGATATGGCCAGGTTCTGAACTTACCCCGTTCAATTCCATAATTCTAATGTTTTTACCTTCGTACAAATCTTCAATAGATTTTACTTTCATATCAAAACGCCCATAATGAAAGCCCTCAATGGGCAAGGATATTTTATCAAAAACAGCATCAATTTGGCTGTTAATTAGGAAATTATTATCTAAAAATTTCGTTCCCCGACAATGATTTCCGATGGGTTCGAGGATTCTTTTTTCGCCCAATTTAATCACTTCATTCATGCCCATATCACCAATCCGTTTACGCATGGAATCAAGCTGAAATCTGGCACGGGCGGTTTGTTGCATCAATTGTTCAACGGTTGATTTTCCATCGCCTACAACCGTTAAGAATTCCTTACGAGTGATGGATGAAACTTTACCTTGATTTTGGTCGGCATAACGATAATACAAAACCCCCAATTCAATATCGTAAGCAATGAATTCTTGAATGATGAAATCTTCCTCTATTTTACCCAAATATTCCACCAAATCATAATTACTGTACAGTTTTTCCACCTGTGTACCACGCTCGCCCACGTTGGGTTTGCAGATGATAGGATAAACTAAATCTTCTTGAATTAGCCTGTCCACAATGCTTTTTAAATCCATCTCTTTTTCAATAAAAATGGTCTTGGGTAAATATTCAGCGGGGATTTGACGAAGAATATCCATTTTGGATTCTCCAAAAAAACCACCGTATTCAATGCAAGGGTCGGCATTGGTAAAGAAAGTCAATGAGCGAGTGCGTAGTGCCTGAAAAAGCCAATAGGGGAGGAGGGGAACGTAAAACATCCACCAAGTCCAATATTCAAAATTAGTGAGTTTGATAAGCCATAACGGCAAGCGTAAATTATTCATACCGTAAATTTACGGAGGATTTAGAAATAAGGATGTCGGGTGGAAGACAGAAATACCTCAATCATTTAAAAAACCCTAATTTACATTTTGAAAAATAGTATTTTTTAAAGAACTTTGGTTTTTAATTTTAACCATCGTTATTACGTGATAAAACTCTACAAGACAATAATAGTCATTTTACTACTTAGTCTTCAACTCCAAGCACAAGACAAAATTGCTTTTGGTCTTTCAGGAATGTACAATTTCCCTTTACAAACGGTTGGTATTGGATTACGGGCTCAAATACCCGTAATTGAACGCCTCTACGTTGTTCCGCAAATCAAATATGCTCCTTCTTTCAATACCATTCATGAGTTTTATGGGGGCGTAAATATGCATTATTTTCTCTTGAATAATACTATCTCACATGGGTACAAACAGCAAACTATGCCTCAACGACCTGTACTTTACTTAGCCGCTGGAGTTGAATATAATCGATGGCTAAATTATGAAAAAACCAAGAATCTGAAAGCAAATCAAAATAATTTACTGCCCGAAGTAGGTTTGGGTATTTCCGTAGGGGGTCATTTAGTGAGAGCCTTTGCCGAAGTGAAATATAATATCATTTGGGAAGAAAGCTACGGGGAATTTGGCGTAATGATATATCCATTCAATCCCAAGCGTAATCGCAAAAATAATTGTCCCAAAATCTACTAAACAACCGTTAAAATGAAAAAGGTTATTCTCAGTTTAATTGCCCTTACTTTTATTATTTGGTCTTGCTCCAAAGATAGAAGCATTTTACTACCCGTACAGGTAGCAGAGGTGATACCTACACCCACACCCACACCACCCGAAAAAACCATCAAAGATTATACCTTTGATGCTACAAATACACAAAAGGTCTTCGATAAATTAGCCTCAAAATCAGAGAAAAAAACGATTAAAAGTGCTTCTGATTTACCCTTTATTGCTAAAAATGGTACAAAGATTTGGATTGAAGCCCAAGATTTATACTTACTTGATGGTAGTAACGCCACTTATCCTTTTGACTTGGAAGTATTGGAATTATTAACACCACAAGATATGATTCTGCACCAAAAGCCTACCGTTTCTTATGGACAATTATTGACTACGGGCGGTGAACTTTTTATTAAAGCCACCAAAAATAATCAAGAGCTTTCAACAAGATTTTACAATAATATTTCTATCACAATGCCCTCACAATATGTAGTGCCTGGGATGTATGTATTTGATGGAAGTGTTACAAATACAGGTTTTGTAGAATGGCAAATTCAGAAAGAATCACCACGACAAGGGGTGCCAAGTGGAGTGATTGCTCAAGATTCTGGCAGAACAAAAAGTTATGTTATTTTCCCAAGCCAAATTGGTTGGATAAACTGCGATAAATTTTATAATTATACGGGTCCAAAAACAAAAATTACCTTTAATTCCACTTATCCAGAAATGAAAAATATCCAGACTTTCATATTCTTTCCCAATATAAAATCGGTTATGGGCGTTTATGATGGGGTGTCTGGGGACGTTCCAGTAGGTCAATTAGTTAAAATAATAAGTGTAGCCGTCACGAAAGATGAAAAGATTTTTTGGTTTACAAAAAGTCTAACGATAACACCGAATGAAGTAGTAGATATACAATTAGTACCAACTACTGAGCAAGAAATACAAAGTTATTTACAGAGTTTAACATTTTGATAATTGAAAAGCGTTGCCAATGTTGAATTGACAACGCTTTTTTTCTTAACGCAAAATTCTCACAGGTACACCCGAAAACGCAGAATTTCCCGTTAGTTCATCAATCAATAATTCATCGGTTAAATCATTCAAACTTACGCCTGCGTGGGCGGTGGCAATGTCCATCATTACACCCTTGCGAGCGTGTCCGAATCCGTGGGGAATGCTCACCACATTAGGCATAATTTCATCGGTGATTTCTACCGCAATTTCTACCCTCCCAACTCTTGATTCAATTTGTACTTTTTCTTGATTAATGATTCCTCTGATGGCTGCCGTTTCGGGGTGAATCATGAGCGTACAACGGTCTCGTCCTTTTACCAATCTTTCGGCATTATGCATCCACGAGTTATTACTACGGAGGTGTCTTCTGCCAATAAGTTGGAGGTCAAAAATGGCATCTTTTGTTTCGACTAATAATTTTTCAGCGTTTTCTTTTACTCTTATTAAATCTTTAATAATTATTTCTGGGATGAGGTTAATTTCTTGATTTTCAGTCAATAGTCTTTCTTTCAAACAAGGTTTTAACGCCCCTAAATCTTCTCCGTGTGGATTGTCTTTTAGTTTTTGTAAAGTCAAACCGTCTTTTCCATAAAGCCCAAATTTCATGGCTAATTCTAACTTTTCTTCGGGGTTTTTCGGAGCAGGAATTTCAGCACCTTCAGATAATGTCATACGATTTTTTAGTTCCTCAAATATCTCCCAATCATGCCGCTGATTATTGTCTTTTTCCAATAATGGCTCAGAATATTTGGCAGTATTTCTCACGGCTAAATTATGGAAAACTACATCGTAATGGGCAACTTCTACACCCGTTGTGGGGGGCAAAATTATATTAGCATGTTGGGTAGTTTCGTTGATAAAAATGTCCACTGCTACCATGTATTCAAGCGAGTCGAAAGCGGCATCTAATTGCGTGCCGTTGGAGGTACTTAACACAGGATTTCCGCAAACCGTCAGCATGGCTTTGATACCGCCTGCCAAAATATCTTCTGCCATTGCCGAAACTGGTAAATCACCATCAAATTCGGGCAATTTACGGACGGCACTTTGATAGCGATTGAAGTAATTTTCTCCTTTTTTTGCCCGACCAAAAAGGTCAAAAGCGGGTTGTGGAAACATCGCACCACCCACAGAATCCATATTGTTAGTGAGAATATTAATACAATTTATCAACCAATGACACACGCCTCCAAAGGTTTGGACACTCACGCCCATACGTCCATAAACAACTGATTTTGAGTTATTTAAAAGCTCTTGGGCGATATTTTTTATCTGCTCAATTTCAATGCCTGTAATTTTTGAAACCGTTTCGGGAGTATAAAATTGTGTAAAATCTATTAATCGTTTCACATCATCCGTTAGCTCAATTTGCTGAGTGATTTCGTGAACCAAACACAACAATAAAAACACATCCGTGGCGGGTTTGATAAACAAATGCTGGTCAGCTATTTTGGCAGTTTCGGTGCGGCGTGGGTCAATTACGATGAATTTTCCACCTCTGTTTTGAATCGCTTTCAAACGATTTGCCACATCGGGAACGGTCAT
>JANPGQ010000261.1:0-5285 GCA_031423975.1 Cytophagales bacterium
TTTCCATATAATAGGTTTCATGATGCTGAGCATGACGCTGATTTGTTTCCAAATGCCTAACCAATTTACGTTTAATGGAAGCCATCAAATAATAGCGAATAGAAGTGGTTTCCCCTAAATTTTGGTGGTTTTTCCAAAGTTCAACAAATAAATCATGTAAACAATCCTTTATCAATTCACGGTCGGGCGTAATGCTCGTACTATAATTATATAAAAGGCTCACATAATTTTGATAAATTTGAGTAAAAGCGGTATGGTTTCCCGAACGAAATTCATTCCACATTTTTACTTCATCAATTGCTTTTGGGTTAATTGTCATGTTCAGAATAAGGGCTTACAAATACTATTTTTTATATGATTAGTAATATTTCTTCTTAAAGATAGTGGGTAAAATATCACTTTTCAAGGGATTTATTGAATTTATTACCGTAAACGTTTACGGAAACGTTTACACAATTAGATTCTTTGATGACTTGTCTTTAATAGATAGTATTTCTAAAAAAAGGTACAAAAAACAATTTGCTGATATACTCATTTTCAAAACAGATAATCAAAATTGGATATTAGCTATTTTGCATCTATTTTTAGGGAATTATTCATCAAATAAAAATTAATAAACCATGAAAAAACTGTTTATCACAATGCTTGGTATATTCTTACTTAGCTCCACTATTTATTCACAAATCCAAACTTTCCCCCGCAATGGCGTGCAAGATGAACGTATAGATTTATACGCTTTCACTAATGCAACCATTATTCAAGATGCCAATACCACTATTGAAGGGGCAACCCTAATTGTGAAAGGTTCAGTTATTGAATCTGTTGGAAAAGACATAATTATTCCATCGGGAGCAACGATTGTGGATTTGAAAGGAAAAAAAATCTATCCTTCCTTTGTAGAAAGTTATTCAAACTACGGCGTTCCTGAGCCCGTACGTCAAGGAGCAGCAGGTTTCAGAGGTGATCCACAACCCGAATCCAAAAAGAAAGGGGCTTACAACTGGAATCAAGCCATTGTGCCAGAAACTGATGCAGGCAGTTCCTTTACTGCTAATAGCACCACTGCTGATGAATTACGGAAGATTGGTTTTGGTTCGGCTGTTACGCACGTGCAAGATGGTATTGTACGTGGTACATCAACCCTTGTTGCCCTCATAGATGGGCGTGACCAAGAGGCAATGCTGAAAAATAAAGTATCAGCCAACTATTCTTTTTCAAAAGGAACATCAACTCAAGACTATCCAAATTCGGGCATGGGTGTGGTGGCACTTTTGCGTCAGACCTATATAGATGCTGATTGGTACAAAAAAACCAATGGAAAATCTGAATTTAATATTTCATTGGATGCTTTTAATAATAATCAATCAATTCCGCAGGTCTTTGATGGAGGGGATAAATTTGGCGTATTACGTGCTAATAAAATTGCGAAAGAATTTGGTATTCAGTATATTATCAAAGGAAGCGGCGATGAATATCAGCGTTTGGATGAAATAAAAGCTACGGGAGTTAATTTAATTATTCCCGTAAATTATCCAGTAACACCCGATGTGGAAGACCCAAATGATGAACGTGTGGTAACTTTGGCAGAAATGAAACATTGGGAAATGGCTTCATCAAATGCCTCAATTCTCTCGAAGGCAGGTATTAATTTCGCTTTGACGAGTTCAAATTTGAAATCGAAAGGAGATTTTATGGCAAACCTACGCAAAGCCATTGAAATGGGTTTGACTGAAAAAGCAGCTCTATCGGCTCTTACTTCAACACCCGCCGCTATGATGAGAGTTGATAATATGGTTGGTTCTTTGAAATCGGGAATGTTAGCTAATTTCTTGATTACTTCAGACAATATTTTCAAAGATGGCAATATCATTTATGAAAACTGGGTGAAAGGAAAACGCTACATTATTTCGGATATGAACGTAAAAGATTTACGTGGCAATTATGACTTGACGGTTGGCGATAATTCAAAATTGAAATTGAATATTACGGGAAAGGCAGACAAACCTGAATACCAAATTATGGTTACGGATTCAGTGAAAATCACACCCAAAATAACTCGCACAGGCGATATGCTGACGATGCTGTTTAAATTAGATCCTAAAAAAGACAAAGGAGATTCAAGAGTTAGTGCTTATTATGATGGTAAAAATATCAAAGGTGAAGGGGTAGATGCAACAGGTAAATCTGTACCATTATTGGCAACTTTCAAAGAAGCCGTGAAAGAAACACCCGCCAAACCAGATACCGCTAAAAAAGTGGCGGTTGAAATCGGTAAAATTACGTATCCATTTGGCAGTTATGGAAGTGACACAAAGCCCCAAGCGGAAACGATGTTGGTGAAAAATGCAACCGTTTGGACTAATGAAACACAAGGAGTAATTCAAAATGCCGATGTGTTGATTCAGAATGGGAAAATTGCTCAAGTAGGTAAAAATCTTTCATCGGTAGGTGCAAAGGTAATTGACGGGACGGGCAAACATTTAACCAATGGTATATTTGACGAACATTCGCATATTGCTTTATTTACGATAAATGAAGGCTCGCAGTCGGTAACGGCGGAGGTTAGAATGGAAGATGTAATTAATTCAGATGACATCAATATTTACCGTCAGTTGGCGGGAGGGGTTACTTCTTCGCAATTGCTACACGGTTCGGCAAACTGTATCGGTGGACAATCTGCGGTGATAAAATTGAAATGGGGAGAAGCACCCGAAGCCCTCAAAATTCCTAATATGGACGGTTTTATTAAGTTCGCTTTGGGCGAAAACGTAAAACAAGCCAATTGGGGCGACCGTGCCAGAGTACGTTTCCCACAAACCCGTATGGGCGTGGAGCAAATTATGATGGATGCTTTTCTAAGAGCAAAAGAATATGAAAAAGCGATGAAAACTCCTGCCGCTTTACCAGTGAGAAGAGATTTGGAATTGGATGCTTTGGTAGAGATTTTGAACAAAAAACGTTTTATTACTTGCCACTCTTACGTACAATCTGAAATCAACATGTTGTTGAAAGTGGCTGATTCATTGGGTTTTAAAGTCAATACTTTTACGCATATTTTGGAAGGCTATAAAGTAGCTGATAAGATGAAGGCACACGGAGCAAATGCCTCAACGTTTTCGGATTGGTGGGCTTACAAAATGGAAGTAAAAGAGGCGATTCCGTTCAATGCTGCCTTAATGACGAAGGTTGGCGTAAATACTTCCATCAATTCTGATGATGCAGAAATGGCTCGTCGTTTAAATCAAGAAGCCGCCAAGACAGTTATGTACGGTGGAATGACTGAAGAAGAAGCTTGGAAAATGGTAACGCTGAATCCTGCTAAAATGATGCACTTGGATAACCGTTTGGGAAGTATCAAAGTGGGAAAAGATGCCGATGTGGTACTTTGGAATAATAATCCACTTTCGGTTTATGCCAAACCCGAAAGAGTAATTATTGACGGAGCAACTTATTTTGAATTGGAAAAAGACAAAATGCTTCGTGCTAATATTGCAGCTGAACGTAATCGTTTGGTTCAGAAGATGTTAGCTTCAAAAGCAAGTGGAAATCCAACGGCAAAACCAGAAATGAAAAAGCCAAGACAAATGCACTGTAATTCAGAAGGAGACATTTATTCAGAAGAAACGCACACATCGCATATTGATTAATTATAAACACAGATTTGATAAATTTAACGGTGCTACTTTTCAAAGTTGTCAAATCTATAAAAATACAGAAATGAAAAACATAAAATACATATATCTCTTTGTATTCCAGTTACTTACGAATACGATTTTTGCCCAAAATCAAGCGGCTGGTAGCCCGCAGACCAAAGCTATTGCTCTTATTGGGGCAACTATTCATACGGCAAATGGGCAGGTTATTTCGAATGGTGTGATAGTTTTCAATAAAGGAATCATCACGGCAGTTGGTGGGGCGGGTACGGCTTATGATAAAGCTACTACTGAAACGATTGATGTTTCTGGAAAAAGTATTTACCCAGGTTTGATTTCACCTGCTAATAGTTTGGGACTCATTGAAATTGAGGCAGTTAGAGCTACTGATGACCAACGAGAAGTGGGTGGAATAAATCCTCACGTTAGGGCTTTAATTGCTTATAATACAGATTCAGAGGTAATTCCGACGGTTAGAAGTAACGGAATTTTGATTACGCAAGCAACACCACAGGGCGATATTGTAGCGGGTATGTCATCAATTATGCAATTGGATGGTTGGAACTGGGAAGATGCCGTTTTAAAGAAAGACGATGGAATTCACCTTAACTGGGTGAGCTATTTTAAACGTGATTTTGACTTTGCCACACTCACGGCAACTACCAAGAAAAATGATAAGCATGACGAGCAAATTAGAGATATTGACAAGGTTTTCAACGATGCTTTGGCTTACTCACAAGTAAAAAATCCGACCACAACAAACGTTAAGATGGAAGCGATGAGAGGACTTTTTGACGGCTCCAAAAATCTTTATATCAATGCAGACTACGGAAAAGAAATCATTGAAGCTGTACAGTTTGCAAAATCTAAGGGCGTGAAGAAAATTGTAATTATCAGCGGTGAAGAATCATTGATGGCTGCAGATTTTTTGAAAGAAAATAATGTTCCTGTTATCGTTAGCACTACGCACCGTTTGCCAAACAGTGCTGATGATGATACTGATATTTCTTACAAATTACCTCAATTATTAGCTCAGAAGGGCGTTTTAGTGGGTTTAGCCTACATTGGATTAGATTGGAGAACTCGTAATTTACCTTTCTTAGCGGGAACCGTGGCAGGACATGGCATGGACAAAGAAGATGCCTTGAAACTTATCACTGCCAATAACGCCAAGATTTTGGGCATTGATAAAATGGTTGGAACTTTGGAAGTTGGCAAGCACGCAACCCTAATCGTTTCAGCGGGTGATGTATTGGATATGCGAACTGCCAAAGTGGAACACGCTTTTATACAAGGGCGTAAAGTAGATTTGGATGATAAGCAAAAAAGACTTTATCGAAAATATTCGGAGAAGTATAATGTGAAATAGATTTATAACATTTTTGCCAGTATTTTACAAAAGGCTTCGTTCAAAACGAAGCCTTTTGTATTTCTTCAAAACCTTTCATTTTTCAAATAGATTGATTTATTTTTGATAAAATTTAACGAATTAAAAATGCCCGTAACCTACCCACCCAAAATAGATTTTTTTGCTTGTCTAATGTTTTTGGGAATTATTCAAGCCCTGTTTTTAGCATACTTTTTTCTATTTGGAAAACAAGGAAATCGTTTGGCAAATCGGTTTTTGGGCTT
>JANPGQ010000262.1:0-5541 GCA_031423975.1 Cytophagales bacterium
ACTCGTGGATTCTTTAAATAACGCCAAAAACCCATCTCCTCTTTCCAATTCATCGACATTTGACGAAGTATACAACTCCGCTTTTCTACCATGCGATTCATCAATAAAGCCCCTCGGTCTTTCAAACGTTTATCAGGTAAAAAATTACTTATTCTCATGTGCTTGTTGTTTACTACAAAAAAAAGCATAACGAATAGACGTTATGCTTTTTTTTGCAAATTTATCTGTGTAGATACGACAGAGATAATCTGATGGGGCTTTTTTAGTAATAAATCTAAATTCCTATTTCGATGAAAGCACTGCTCCGTAATACTCACGGTTCATTCGGGCGATGTTTTCTAATGAAATTCCTTTTGGACATTCTGCCTCGCAAGCACCTACATTTGTACAAGTTCCAAAACCTTCATTATCCATTTGAGCTACCATTTTCTCGGCACGCATTGAGCGTTCTGCCTGTCCTTGTGGAAGCAATGATAACTGAGAAATTTTTGCCGAGGTAAACAACATAGCTGCCGAGTTTGGACAAGCCGCTACACAGGCTCCACAACCGATACAAGCCGCTGCCATGAAGGCATCATCAGCATTGTCTTTGGGAATTGGTAATGAGTTGGCATCTTGGGCATTACCCGTATTTACCGATACATATCCACCCGCTGCAATTATAAGGTCGAAGGCTGAACGGTTTACCGCTAAGTCTTTCACAACTGGGAAGGCGGCGGCTCTCCAAGGTTCAACCGTGATGGTATCACCACTTTTGAACGACCTCATGTGCAACTGGCACGTGGTTACGCCTTTGTTGGGTCCGTGAGGCTCGCCGTTGATGTACATTGAACACATTCCACAGATTCCTTCACGACAGTCGTGGTCAAAAGCTACGGGTGATTCGCCTTCGGTGATAAGACGTTCGTTCAAAACATCGAACATCTCTAAAAATGACATATCTTCGGAAATACCTTGAACGTCATAATTTTGGAAGTTACCTTCCGAGTTTGCATTTTTTTGTCTCCAAACCTTCAAAGACAAGTTCATATTTCCTTCCATTATTTATAAGATCTTTGAGCGATTTTAACATTCTCGTAAACTAATTCCTCTTTGTGTAACTCAAACGATGATTGGGCTTTGTATTCCCATGCAGACACGAAAGCAAAGTTTTCGTCATCACGCAATGCCTCACCGTCTTCGGTTTGGAATTCTTCACGGAAGTGTCCTCCGCATGATTCGTTACGAGTAAGGGCATCAATACACATTAATTCACCTAATTCTAAAAAGTCTGCAACCCGACCCGCTTTTTCCAATTCTGGATTAAATTCGTCAGCGTCCCCAGGAATTCTTACGTCTGTCCAAAACTCTTTGATTAAGCCTTGAATTTCAGAAATTGCACTTTTCAAGCCAGTTTCGCTACGAGACATTCCACATTCATTCCACATAATTTTTCCTAATGCTTTGTGGAAATGGTCAACTGATTTCGTGCCTTTAATTGACATTAATTTATCAATTCGCTCTTGAACGGCTTTCTCAGCCGCCACAAATTCTGGAGCATCCGTTGGAATAGCTTTGGTACGAATATCACTCGCTAAATATGCACCAATGGTATAAGGTAATACGAAATAACCATCTGCCAAACCTTGCATCAAAGCCGAAGCTCCCAAACGGTTGGCACCATGGTCAGAGAAATTTGCTTCGCCCAGTGCATAAAGCCCTGGAACGGTGGTCATTAAGTTATAATCAACCCATAGTCCGCCCATTGTATAATGTACGGCTGGGTAAATACGCATTGGCACTGTGTAAGGGTCTTCGCCAGTAATTTGCTTGTACATATCAAACAAGTTACCGTACTTTTCCTTTACTACTTCTTTTCCCATTTCCTGCAATTCCTCGGCAGAGGCATTTTGCATTCCTTTTTTATTGGCTTCTCCTTTTCCATAACGTAAAATGGCTTCGGCATAATCCAAATAGACTGCCATCTTTGAAGTTCCCACGCCATAGCCCGCATCACAACGCTCTTTGGCGGCACGTGATGCAATATCACGAGGTACTAAGTTTCCGAAAGCAGGATAACGACGTTCCAAATAATAATCACGCTCATCCTCTGGAATCTGAACGGCTGGACGGTTATCGTTTTGTTTTTTAGGAACCCAAATACGACCATCATTACGCAAAGATTCTGACATCAAAGTCAGTTTTGACTGGTGGTCGCCCGATACTGGAATACAAGTTGGGTGAATTTGGGTATAACATGGATTGGCAAAGAAAGCTCCCTTTTTGTGGGCTTTCCAAGCTGCCGTTACGTTAGACCCCATAGCGTTGGTAGAAAGGTAGAAAACGTTTCCGTATCCGCCCGTACACAATAACACTGAGTGTCCGAAATGTCTTTCTAATTTACCTGAAATCAAATCACGAGCAATGATTCCACGAGCTTTGCCATCAATCATTACGATGTCTTGCATTTCGTGGCGAGTCATCATCGTTACATTTCCAAGACCGATTTGGCGTTGTAAAGCTGAGTATGCACCTAACAATAATTGCTGTCCAGTTTGTCCTGCGGCATAAAAAGTACGTTGAACCTGTGTTCCTCCGAAAGAACGGTTAGATAATAATCCACCGTATTCACGAGCAAAAGGTACGCCTTGGGCTACGCATTGGTCGATGATTGAACCTGATACCTCTGCCAAACGGTGAACGTTTCCTTCTCTGGCACGGTAATCACCACCCTTAATGGTATCGTAAAACAAACGATAGACTGAATCACCATCATTTTGATAGTTTTTGGCAGCGTTGATTCCACCTTGAGCCGCAATTGAGTGAGCTCTACGGGGTGAATCTTGGAAACAAAATGCTTTCACTTTGTAGCCCAATTCTGCCAATGAAGCCGCCGCCGAAGCACCAGCCAAGCCAGTACCCACCACGATGATTTCGATATTCCGCTTGTTGGCGGGATTTACCAAGGGTACAGAGTTTTTGAACTTAGTCCATTTTTCTCCGATTGCCCCATTGGGTATTTTAGCATCTAATATATTTGACATAATTTTTTAATTATGAAGTAAAAATATTTGTATTCGTAATCAACCTTACTGAATCCATCCGAAGTACATCGAAACTGGCATTGACGCAAAAACGAATGGGATGATGATAGAAAACCATTTGCCTAACGATTTTACGAAGGGTGTATATTTAGGGTGATTCCAACCCATTGTTTGGAAAGCACTCTGGAAACCGTGCATCAAGTGATACGATAGTGAGATACAACCCAACACATATAAAACTACTGGAATTGGATTGGCAAATACTTCTTTCATTTCGCCAAATAACGTTTCTTTCCCACTTGTGATTTCATCTGTGAAACGGCTTACAACCCAAAAATGGCTCAAGTGCATTACCAAGAAAAGTAATAGTAACGTTCCCAAAAGCCCCATTGAACGTGAATACCATGTTGAATTGGCTTCTCCCTTTACAATAGCGTATTTAACTGGACGTTTCGCTCTGTTTGAATTCCAAAGCATCAATCCATCTACGATGTGAATAATAAAACCCAACATCAATCCTACTTCGGTGGTACGAATGAGCCAATTGGTTCCCATGAATTCAGCGGCGGCATTGAAAGATTCACCACCATCATTAAAGAAAATTAATGCGTTGATTCCGCAATGTACACAAAGGAAAAGAATCAACGACAGCCCCGTTACTGCCATAATGAGTTTTCGACCCAGCGAGCTTGATAAAGTTTTTGTTACCCAAGACATATTTTAATTAATAGTTAAGAATTGATAATTAATAGTTTTTGATTTTACTACCTATTAATTAAAATTCGTTTGATATTCTATATTAGTATCAAAACTACTATCGAAACGATTGTCTTTCAAATTATCTATTACATTTTAGCAATTATTTATAATCTTTTTACGTTTTTTTACAATAAAACGAGTGTTTGATAATAGATTTGAAGAACTTAATTTTGGTGAACGGTAAAAGGTGAACAGCAAACGGTTTTTCGAGACAACTATTTTCTCAGAAAAACTGTCTTTATTCTGACTTTATCCATTAGAAAATCTACATTTTTCAACTTGCTGTTTCAAAATTTTGTTTATAATTAACCCAAAAATATTTTTCAGAGAGCTTCAATTTCCCCTGAACCGTTTACCGTTCACCGTTTACCAAAATATAAAAATGAAACTAAAATTATTATACATGATTTTCTTGGGCGTTTGCCTGAGTTTATTTTCCACTAATAAGTCTTATGCTACCCACATGAGAGGCGGGGAGATTTCCATTAAAAGGATTTCTACTACTTCGCTTACTTATGAATTTACCCTAACCATTTATTGCGATTTGAATACGGGTTTGCGTGCGTGGACAGACCAAAAGGATGTAAATTTCTGTTTTGGCGATGGTTTGGGTATCATTCTGAAAGCTCCTCGAAGTAATGGCGGAGGTCAAGGTGAAGAAATAGCCCCTGGTGTAGCAAAGGGTATTTACAAGGCTATTTATACATTTGCCGCCCCTGGTGATTATCGAGTTTCGGTGGCAATTTCTAATAGAAATGCCAATGTGAGAAACATTCCTGGCGATTCTCAGCAAGTTCCTTTTTATGTAGAAACTATCTTGAAAGTAAATCCAGGTTTGGGACAAAACTCTACGCCCGTTTTGCTGAACCCTGCCGTAGATTTGACGGCAGTAGTTGGTCAAAAATTTATTCATAATCCCAACGCTGTGGACGTTGAGGGCGATAGCCTTGCTTATAAATTGATTTTGTGTCGCCGAGGAAATCAGGATGATTGTAAAGAAAGAGGTCTTGCCATTACGGGTTTTCGACAACCCAATGAGGTTTCTACAATTGCCAGTTCGTTCACGATTGACCCCCGCACGGGCGATTTGGTTTGGGATGTTCCGCAAGAAGCAGGACTGTATAATACTGCCTTTATTGTAGAAGAATGGCGGAATGGCGTTTTGATTTCTATAACGGTACGTGATATGCAGATTGAGGTAAAAGATGCCGATAATGCCGCACCCAAAATAAAAGTCCCAGAGGATATTTGTGTGGAGGCAGGAACGATTATTGACCAAACCATTACCGCTACTGACACGCCCTCAAAAACGGGTAGATTAGACAATTTGACAATTCTTTCAACGGGACAAGTTTATAAACTGCCCGACGGAACAACCTTCATCCCAGCCGATTATGCTACTTTTACTAATGCTGCAAACTCTCCTTCTCCTGCATCGGGAAGATTTAGGTGGCAGACAAATTGTAATCATGTTAGGCAAGAACCTTACGATATCCTGTTTAAAGTACAAGATTTACCGAGAACCAATACCATTCCGAGCTTAGTAGATAGTAAGATTTGGAAGATAAAAATCATTGCTCCCAGAATCAAAAATTTAACCTTAACACCCAATGCGGGAAGCCGATTAATCACCTTGAGATGGGATTCTTACGCTTGTCAAAATGCAGGAGCGGTCATTGTTATTTATCGTAAAGAAGGTTGTAGCACTTATAAACCGCCCGTTTGTACAGTTGGATTGCCAGCTTCCGAAGGCTATACC
>JANPGQ010000263.1:0-6402 GCA_031423975.1 Cytophagales bacterium
CTATCTTATCTAAGATTTTACCTAACCTATGTTCATATAATTTAAAGCTGTTTTTTTCTACAAATGATGGATCATTAATCTTATGCATTTGAATGAAAAGTGGATTTTCAAATCTATAAAAATTGTCCATATAGCATACAGAAGAAGGATATAGTTCGTTTGAAGTCTTAGGGAATTTTAAAATATCTTTCTTTATTTTCAATAATCTTCCATTTGCATTCGTAAACTGAGCTATATAAGTTTTAGGTACAATATGACTATCTTCTTTTGACATTTCAGTTATTTATTAAAGGTCAAAGCCCTCTGAGACGTATTTATATCTCAAAAGGCAAAATTTATCTTACAAATTCTTCTCCAAAAAACCCGTCATCATCGTAAACAAATGCAAGCGAGTATTTCCTCCGTAGATACCATGATTTTTGTTGGGATAATAGAACGATTGGAACTGTTTGTTGGCTTTGATGAGGGCATCTTCCAACGATATTGAGTTCTGAAAATGTACGTTATCGTCGCCCGTGCCGTGTACTAATAGGAAGTTGCCTTTTAGATTTTTGGCGTAGGTTACGGGTGAGTTTTCGTCGTAACCCGTAGCATTTTCTTGGGGTGTTCTCAGGAATCTTTCGGTGTAAATGGTGTCATAAAAACGCCAGTTGGTTACGGGTGCAACAGCGATGGCAGTTTTGAAATAATCGGCCCCTTGAAACAAACAATTTGACGACATATATCCGCCATACGACCAACCAAAAATACCGATTCTGCTTTTGTCCACGTAAGGCAATGAACCCCAATATTTTGCCGCTTCAATTTGGTCTTTTACTTCCAATTTACCCAAATTCAAATAGGTAACTTTCTTGAAATCTGCTCCTTTTCCACCCGTTCCACGATTGTCCACGCAAGCCACAATGTAGCCCTTTTGTGCCAAATGCTGAAACCACATTCCGTTGGAAGCATCAAATTGATTCAAAACTTGCTGACTGCCTGGACCTCCGTACAAGAACATAAAAACTGGATATTTTTTTGTTGGGTCAAAATCGGCTGGCTTAATCATCCATGCGTTCAATTCGATATTTTCGGAGGTTTTGATGGTCATAAATTCCTTTGGAGCGATGTTATAATCCTCCAATTTCTTGCGTAAAGCGGCATTATCTTCTAAAACTTTCACCAATTCACCCGTTTGAGCTTTATGCAAACTGACCTTCAAAGGACTATCTGAGGCAGTATTGCTGAGAATATAAAATTTAAAATCCTTGCTGAAATTGGCAGAATTCATGCCTTTTTCCGAAGTCAATTGTTTCTTTAATTTGCCATCTAACGAAATACTAAAAAGCTGTCTTTCAATATTCGACATTTCCATTGAAGTAAAATATAAAGTCTTCGTTTTTTCGTCAATGCCGTAGAAATCAGCTACTTCCCAATTTCCAGTCGTGATTTGGCGAATCAATTTTCCAGATAAATCATACAAATACAAATGCTTGAAACCGTCTTTTTCTGATGACATTACGAAACTTTTATTATCCGCTAAATAATACACATCATCCGCAAAATTCTCAACGTCCACGTAGGTTTTGCTTTCTTCCGTCAAAATCACGCTCGTTTTGCCCGTACTTGCTTGTGCGTGCATGATTTCCATTTTGTTTTGTAAACGATTTAATCTATTCAAAGACAGCACATTAGCATCATTTGTCCAACGAATTCTTGGAATATACTGGTCAGTTTCTTTGCCAATATCCACTTTCACGGTTTTGCTATCGGTCAGGTTGAAAATCGACACTGTTACGATAGAATTTGCCTCGCCCGCTTTGGGATATTTGTACTTATAATCAACGGGATAAAGTTTGCCCCAAGTCTGCATATTGTACTCTGGCACTTTAGTTTCATCGAAAGAAATAAAAGCAATTCTTTTGCTATCGGGCGACCATTGAAAGGCACGAGCGAAAGAAAACTCCTCTTCATAAACCCAGTCGCAAGCACCGTTGATGATGTGATTCCATTTGCCATCTATCGTGATTTGCTTCTCGGTCATCGTCGCTAAATCGACCATGTATAAATTATTCAAACGCACAAAAGCCACCTTTGAACCATCGGGCGAGAAAGTAGCAAACATTTGCTTTCCGCCTTTTGATAATTGGGATAACTTCTTGGTTTTGAGGTCATAAACAAAATTTTCTTCTCGTGAAGAACGGCGATAAATTGGTTCACTTTCCGAAGAAATCAAGATTTTTTGTTCGTCTGCCGAAAGGGAATAATCTTCGATAGCGACTTTTTTGCCAAGGTTTTCAACACTTGTAGCGGCATCAAAAAGCGTGGCAACGGCGGCTCCATCGGTCACTTGGTGTTTGATAATTTTCTCGCCTTCCAAAGCCGAATAAAACGCTCCGTCTTTCATCCAGTTTATTTGCTGAACGCTTTGCGAACGGAATGTCCCTTTTGCCCAAATGTCTTCGAGCGTAATGTTTTTCTTTTGAGCTACCAGCGTTGAGCCTTGAGCAATGAGGATGATTAGGAAGAATAATTTGATTGAATTTTTCACTTGCGTATTTGGTTTTTGATTGGTTGATGATTTTGTAACCACATAGGGAGGATAGAAAGGAGAGAAAATTTAGGAATTGTTATTTTCTTAAAAACTATCTTTTCTATAATATCTATGTGGTTAAAATTTCACCAAAGTTAAAAAAAATAGGCAACAAAACTGATTTATTGCCTATTCACGTTTTATTCTATTTTCTTTTTTCGATAAATAACTACGCCAAATTCCGCCCGCTTTCCGTACTTAGAAATCGCATCACAACCTTCAAAAGACTGTACAAATTCAAGCTCTTTATTTTTAAATTCTTTGAGTTTTTCAGCAGTAATTTCCTGATTATCAACAATATAAATAGGGGTTGGTTCTGGATCGGTATTTCTTAATCGCTTCAACTGACTCATTACCGTTGGAATACTAATACTTGCCTTGGCAGTCCATCTTTCTTTTTCGGTTTGTATGAAAACGGTGTCATTTCCCACATCAATAGTCTCACTAAATTGACGGGTAGAATTACCATTTCTGGATTGTGGAGAACTCCTCACTTTTTTACCACTCGCCACTTTTACACTCTCTATGGCATCCGCATCAATGATTTTGCGGTTTACGCTTTCAGTTTCATACTCGCCATTAATCAAAAATACGGGTCCATTGTCTTGATATACCTTTTTTCGGAATTCCCTGAATTGCTCTTGACTGGTCAGAAGCGTATCTTTTATCACTCGCCAATTACCATTTTTGTCTTGCATTTCACCTATTACGTGGGTGTTCGCCAAGGCACGATTGATGTCAAAATCACTGTTTTTGGTTACAATCGAAATCAAACCGTATTTAGCTTTAAACCCAAAATATTTACCCGCATCTTCTTTGGCAAAAATATCAATATACTTTACATTTTCAAGATTAATATTCTGATAATCAAAGGACTTTGGTTGTAATCTTCCATCTAACATTACTCGTGGTTTCTTGTATGCCACAATACTATCTTCCGTTAAAAATATATCTAAAACGGGAGAATACGAAGCGCAACTATATCGGATGGGTTCGAGGGTATATTGCTTGAAAAAGAAGAAATCACGGGGAAGATTTTCGTGGTTTTGGTAGATTAGTGAATATGGTTTAGCGTAACGTGCCACTCCAGTATATTGTTTAGTTTTAGGGTCAAATTTGAACGAATAACTGGAGTCTTTTTTAATCATCAATATATCGTAATCGGGCGTTTTACTAAGAATTTTCTTGTTTTCAAAGTTGATTCCATTGATGTTAACCGAAGCAATTTCTGGAATAGAATCAAGCGTATATTTATTGTTTATGTGTTTAGCAGCAAAAGCACTGGCAAATGAAACCCTTGACCTCATCAGATTTATAGATGTTGAATCAGTACCTTTTGGCATCTCCATGTATTCAACATCATAACTTATCGTATCGGTATAAACAATATTTTTATGGTAAAAACTGGTAATTGAAAATGACCGAGATTTAGTGGGTTTTTCATCCTTATTTTGTCCAAAACTTGGAACTGTAAAAATCAAGGTGAGTAGTAATAGTAGAGTTAGTTTTTTCATGGTTGTTTGCTTTGGGGTAAAATATAAAGTTTGCAAATTATGATTCTTAACGTTAGAACTCTGTTAATGATATGTTAATACATTTTTCATTTTATGTTTTTTAATAAATCAAAGAATAAATTTAAAAAATCCATGAATTAAAAATCAAGCCTTTCAGTTTCGATGCTTTGTAGTAACTTTGTGGAATTTTGGGGCGTAGGTAAGGTACGTCAAATGAATAATCTCCTAAAAAAACAGAAAAGTGCCAAAGAATTCTTCCATTAAGTCCGTTCTTATTATCGGTTCAGGTCCCATCGTCATTGGTCAGGCTTGCGAGTTTGATTATGCTGGTTCACAGGCAGCACGCTCATTGCGTGAAGAAGGTATCAAGGTTGCCTTGATAAATTCCAATCCTGCTACCATCATGACCGACCCCCTCAATGCAGATTATGTTTATTTGAAACCACTCGAAAAACAATCTATCATTGAGATTCTCGAAAAACATATCGCCGAAGGCAATCCAATTGATGCCGTTTTACCAACTATGGGTGGTCAGACGGCATTAAATTTAGCCATCGACTGTGATTCTGCGGGGGTTTGGGAAAAATATAATTGCCAACTTATCGGGGTGGATATCAATGCTATCGAAACCACCGAAGACCGTGAGAAATTTCGTCTAAAAATGATTGAAATTGGCGTGGGTGTTTGTAAAGGACGCACGGCTCGCTCATTTTTGGAAGGGAAAGAAATTGCTCAGGAAACAGGTTTTCCTTTGGTAATTCGTCCCTCATTTACGCTCGGCGGAACGGGTGGCGGTTTCGTTCACGACCCCAAAGATTTTGACGCTGCCCTCAATAAAGGCTTGCACGCATCCCCAACCCACGAGGTTTTGGTGGAACAATCTATAAGTGGTTGGAAAGAATACGAATTAGAATTATTGCGTGATAATTTAGGAAACGTTATTATCGTTTGTTCAATTGAGAATTTCGACCCTATGGGAATCCATACGGGCGATTCTATCACGGTTGCCCCTGCCCAAACTTTACCTGATACGGTTTATCAGGAAATGCGAGATACGGCAATCAAAATGATGAACGCCATCGGACAATTTGCGGGTGGTTGCAACGTTCAGTTCGCCCTCAATCCTGAAAATGATGATATTATTGCTATTGAAGTAAATCCACGGGTTTCTCGTTCGTCGGCTTTGGCATCAAAAGCAACGGGTTACCCCATTGCAAAAATTGCCGCTAAAATGGCAATTGGCTATAATTTAGATGAATTGACCAACGCCATCACGGGTACAACTTCCGCTTATTTTGAACCCGCTCTGGACTACGTTATCGTGAAAGTTCCCCGTTGGAATTTTGATAAATTCAAGGGTGCAGATAAGAGTTTGGGCTTACAGATGAAGTCGGTTGGAGAAACCATGGGAATTGGTCGTAACTTCCAAGAAGCTCTTCAAAAAGCCTGTCAATCGCTCGAAATCAAGCGAAATGGTATGGGTGCAGACGGCAAAGGACTTCGTGACCAAGAAGCCATTATGTACTCGTTGGCAAATCCATCTTGGAATCGTCTTTTCCATATTTATGATGCCTTCAAGTTGGGAATTTCCTTCAAAACCATTCGTGATACTACTAAAATCGACCGTTGGTTTTTGTACCAAATTGAAGATTTAGTAAGAGTAGAAAACGAATTGGAAAAGTATAATCTTCATTCAGTACCAACCGAATTGCTGAAAGAAGCGAAATTAAAAGGTTTTGCCGACCGCCAAATTGCCTATTCGCTACGTTGTTTAGAATCAGAAGTGTATGATAAACGTAACAACTTAGGAATTAAGCGTATATACAAATGCGTAGATACTTGTGCGGCGGAGTTTGAAGCAAAAACGCCTTATTTCTATTCAACGTTCTCGCAGGGTTCAACTGTTTTGGATAATGAATCGGTAAAAACTGACAAAAAGAAAATTGTAGTATTAGGTTCAGGACCAAACCGAATTGGACAAGGTATTGAATTTGATTATTCATGTGTACACGGAATTTTGGCGGCAAAAGAGGCTGGTTATGAGGCAATTATGATTAACTCGAACCCCGAAACGGTTTCGACAGATTTTGACATTGCTGATAAATTATACTTTGAACCCGTTTTCTGGGAACACGTTTACGACATCATTCAGCACGAAAAGCCCGAAGGTGTTATCGTACAATTGGGGGGTCAGACGGCTTTAAAATTGGCAGAAAAACTCTCGAAATACGGAATCAAAATTATCGGAACATCGTTTGAAGCCCTTGATTTGGCAGAAGATAGAGGAGCATTTTCAACGCTTTTGCAAGAAAATGA
>JANPGQ010000264.1:0-4529 GCA_031423975.1 Cytophagales bacterium
CTACTCGCTTTCTGAGAAGTTCAAAACCTGCACGACCATACATTTGCCGCTTGATATTTTTGAGTCTATTGACTTGGCCTTCGACTGGACCATTACTCCAATTTGAGACAAAACTCTGGTAAATAGCTTGAAAATCTTTTAGTTGTATAATGATGCGAAAGTGGTTCTTCGTCAATTTTGGTAAAAAGCTACCTTTGACTTGTAATTACCACTCTCTTTCGGAGAAGTTCAAAACCTGCACGACCATACATTTGTCGCTTAATATTTTTGAGTCTATTGACTTGGCCTTCGACTGGTCCGTTACTCCAATTTGAGACAAACCCTTGGTAAACGGCTTGAAAATCCCTTAGAATACCTCTGGCAAATCCTTTGATATTTTCGTTTTCATCATTGATGACTTCATTGCACCAGTCGGCCAATTTATCTCCTTCTTTCTCTTTCATCAATCTTCTAAAATTTAAAACAGTGTTTCGTACCTTCTTGATAATGGGATTATCTTCTAATAATTTCGCTAAATATGCCCTTGGTAACTCCTCTGACCAATCTTTGCGGAAAGTGCTTAACCAGATACTGAGTTGTTTTGAAGAGTAATATTTTACTTTCGCTGCTTCTGGTAAAATTTCAATGATTGTTTTTGGATACTTTTTTACAAAATCATAGACCAATTTAATACTGTGTTTGAAGCCTTGTCCTTTAATTTCTTCAAACAGAACTTTCACTTGTTGCTCTCCTTCTTGCCAACGTTTGATGAGATAGTCTTCAAAATCAAGAAGATTACTCTTTTGATGGCTAACTTTTTGAAGAAACGATGTTCGATTCCAATATCTGTCAATCGTATGGCGAGACATTTTAAGCATTTTAGCGATTTTACGTTTACTAACTCCCTCACGTTGTAACTCCTTCACTTTCAGACGGTGCGACGACTCGCAAGTTATCATGGTATCGACCCGTCATTACAGTATCTTTTTTAGCAATTTCTATTATTTCTGGCACTATACTTTCTAATACTAATTGTTGTTGGTCACTCAATTCAGTAGAAATATCTCTTAAACTTTCACGCTGAGTATTCAAAAATCCTTCAAAACCTTCAGTGAGGTTTTTCAGAATATGCCACCGATCAGCTATTTGTACGATGTTACCATCTGCTTCCGTAGTGGCACTCGCATAAGTTGAAGAGCGATCTCGGCTAACCGTTTCAATGGATGGATATTGTTTCAGCCAATCTGTAAGGGTTTTTCCCTCTCGATCAGGTAATAAATCTATCACTTCATTCTTTTCTAAATCAACGATTATCGTCCCATATTTTAATCGTTTTTTAAATGCCCAGTCATCCACACCAATGATTTTTGGCAATTGTATGATTGGAATGGGACACTTAAGAACTAACCTAAGAATGGTTGAAGCACTAATTTGCACATAACAAAGTTTGCCAATTCGATGAGCCACATTACCGCCCAATTCAAGCCCCATGGACGATATTAAGTAGTTGAGACGCTCAAAACGTCTTGAATAAGCATTTAGTTGCTCTTTAAATCGTTCGGTAAAAATTTTACGGGTGCAGTCCGAATTTTCACAAAAGAACTTGCGAACTTGAAGTTTTAACTTGGCAAGCTTACCAGAAACGGGCAAATCACCAATCGTTCGTGCGTATCTACTATGAATTTTGAAGCTAATGGTCTGACACAAAGGGCAACAACTTGAGATTTGACAGCTGCACACCTCGAAATCAATATTCGTGTTAGTATTATGAAATTTGAGTAACGTAAAATCCAGTTCAGATGGTAAAAATAGTGATTGTTCCATTCTCCAAAACTAAGCTAAAAATACAGTTTTCACCAAAATTGACGAAGAACTGTATATTCCGATGAATGAGCACCAGTGATTCCAGTGAATGAGCCCCACTTGTGGATAAGTATTTAGCGGGATTTACAAAGATAATTATGGATTGATAGGATTGTCATTTTTTCGAGATTTTCTCATAGATTCCCCTTTCAATTCTATGCGATGTACCTGTTGCATAAGTCTATCCAAGATAGCATCGGCAAGGGTTGGTTCATTAATATAATCGAACCAATTAGCCACAGGTAATTGCGAAGTAATGATGGTGGAATTCTTACCATGTCTGTCCTCAATAAGTTGCAAAAGAGACAACTTCGCTGGGGTATCTAATGGTTGCAAGCCCCAATCATCTAAGATAAGAAGGTTTAGTTTTTCGAGTTTAGCAAGTTCTTTGATAATCGAACCATCCGCCCTGGCGAATTGCAATTTTTGGAGTAGTTTAGGCATCGAAAAATACCCAACCTTGATGCCGATTTGACAAGCCTGATAGCCAAGAGCCGAAGCAATGAAACTCTTACCACAACCCGTTGCTCCCGTAATAAATACATTTTCACCTCTCTTGATAAAGGAAGTATGAGCTAAACGGGAAAGAAGATTTCTATCTAATCCTCTTTGAGGAAGGTATTGGATTTCTTCAACAATGGCTTGATAACGAAAACGTGCCGCCCGAATACAGGCCAGAGTTTTACGGTTCAATCTTTCCAAGTGTTCAGCATCCAAGAGTTGAGCTAAGAGCTGGTCTGCCATTGGTTGCATATCAAGAGGAAGACTCAAAATATTTTGGTAAGCTGTAACCATACCTGAGAGTTTTAAGGCTTTCATTTGTTGCAATGTTTCTTGTTGATTCATTTTATATTGAATTAAAATTTGAAAAATTATTGATAGTTTTTTGCCCCACGAATATTGGGGTGGAAGGGAATAATGTTGTCTTTTACGGGTTCTTCTTGGAAAATAATACGGTCTAAATCTCTATCCAATATGTTTAAAATGAGCTTTAAGGATAAAAAATCGTGTAGTAATGCTCTTTCACAAGCGGCTTCTAAACGTACTTTTCCAATCTCTTTTTTCTTTACTAAGGCAAGGATTCCTGCACAAGATTTGTAGGCTTGTTCTGGATATTTACGGGTACAGAGTAGTTGTTCAATGGCTTTAAGGGTGTTTTCTCCTACTTTTTGGGCTTGTTCAGTAAAGAATTCCGAAGACCAATTCATGATCCACTGATGTTTTTCGGGCAAGTGTTCTTTTAAAGTGGTGTACTGATGTTTAGCTCTGAAGCGGGCATGAATGGCAATACGTTTGTATTCAAAATAAATCTCAACGTTCTCAGCCGTATAACAGAGTTTTACATATTTTCCCACATGACGAAAAGGGACAGAATAGTAATGCTTATCCTCTCCTAAAATAACATGACAATTCTGTTGGACTTTGGCAGTTTTGAAGTGTTTTAATTCGTAACGAGTAGTGGGTAAGGGAATTAAGGTTGAACGTTCTAAGTCATTAAAACGACTTTGACGGGAGTCTTCTTTACCTTGAAATAGTTTCAGATTATGGTCATTAACTTTTTGGAAGATGGCTTCATTAAGTGACCCCAGGGAAAAAAAGGCTTGTCCTTCCAACATCGCATAGACACGACTGTAAAGAATGCCCACGGTTCTTTCGACCAGCGCTTTATCTTTGGGTTTTCGACTGCGGGCAGGATATATAACGGTTTGATAATGAGAAGCGAAGTCTTCAATACTCTCGTTTAGGTCGGGTTCGTAAGGGTGTGTTTTAGTAACAGCAGATTTTAGATTATCGGGAACGATAGCTTGGGGAACGCCACCAAAAAAAGTCAAGGAGTTAGCCAAAGCTAACAAAAAATCGGCTTTTTTCTGAGAGTAAACGGCTTGACAATAGGTTAATTGGCTGCACCCCAAAACGGCAAGAAAAACTTCAACCCAAGTAATTTCACCCGTTTGAGGGTCAGTTAAAAACAGTTTTTTACCCGCAAAGTCGATGAAAAGCTTATCACCAGCCTTATGTTCTAAGTGCATCGAAACTTTTTGAGAGGCTTGCCATTGACGAAAATAATGACAGAATTGAGAATAGTTGATGGCATTGGGCGTAGTTAGGCAGTAACGCTCCCAAAGGATTAGGCGAGTAATACCCACTTTACTCAGTTCTTTTTCATAATCTGGGAATAGTGGTTCAAGGGTTTGCTGAGTATCTGGTGCTTTTTGAGGACTTACTAATCGGTTCAAAGATGCTTCATCCCAACTTAAAAGAGGAGATAAATCTTCACCTATTTCAGCTTTCAAATAGCCCAAATAGTTGTCAATAGTATGACGAGAAACTTGAAGGGTATCAGCAATAAAACGTTTGCTCTTACCAGCAACATGATGAATAATGAGGTTATGTAACTTCTTCATGGAAAAAGAATGATTAGCCATAGTTTCAGGATTGTTGGAGTAAAAACAATCACTAACAAACTACAAATTATTGGCTAAATACTTATCCACAAGTGGGGCTGTTTGACTGGAATCGGTGGGGCTTATTGACTGGAATATACACCAAATTACTGAATTTTAGTTCTACTAAGTTATGTCGCAGTCTAAACAAGAGTTGTTTAAATGATTTTTTATCCTAATATTCCTAAAAATGCGTGAATTATGTAAACATTTTTAAAAATTATGTAACATCTTCGTCCCTAA
>JANPGQ010000265.1:0-5586 GCA_031423975.1 Cytophagales bacterium
GTTATGCTTTTTTTTGCAAATTTATCTGTGTAGATACGACAGCACAGACTGTAAAAGAGCTTTTTTACTAACGTGAAACCACATCCCCATTCCGCCAGCGTTCCACCGTTGGAAACCAGATTGATTGATATTCAGCATATCGTTGGAGTTCGTAATGGTCATCGGCAAATTGATTGGAACGTCTGGTGAATGTAAAGTTGATTTCTGAAACTTGCGGAGGTGAATATGTCCATACTTCTTTGTCTTTGGTACGAGTAATTTTTATAGGGTCGCCCATGATGATAAATACCATCCCTTTATCGGTTTTCCAGCCTTCTTTGTAGGTTGTAAAAAGTCGATTGGCTTGCTCTACACGCTGATAGAAGGCTTTTATGGTACGTTTTGCCGTTGCTTGATTGCCCTGCATGATGTTTAGCCAATAATTATCCAGTGTTCTTTTGGGTTCTTTGGAAGTAACTAAATCGGTTGCTTCGGCGTTGGTACTCATGTATATCAACGGGCGAGCCAATTTTTCGGGACGAGTTAATCTTGGAAATCTTTTATCGGTAACAACCATCCCAATTCCGTAAGCCTCAGTGGTATCTCTGGTGAAAAAATACAGGGCATCTTGTTCTAAAACAATAGGAGAATTGGCTGAAATAGTAAAAGATGAATCTACAAAAAGGCTTTTAGAAGGCACTCTTGGCGTGGTGGACATGGGTGAATGTGCCGCTTCAAACTCGTATTTATAACGAAAAGCTTTGAAGTTCTGAGACCGCCCATCCAAACTTTTCAAGACAATAGTATCTTGCACTGAGAAATAGTTTTTTGCCAAAGGTCGTGTGCCTGATTTATCAAAAAACATAAAATAGTCCCCCGATTTACCAGACTGAAATCTTAAAAAACAATCATTCATGGTTCTATTGTTAGTTTTCAAATCTTTTATTTCCGACAAAGCCATACTTACAAAAAGGTCTTTGGGCTTCACAACATCAAACCACACGGTATAAAGTCCTGCATCTTCCGAAATATTTTCTGTATTAATGGCAACATTACCCGTACTCAATGGAGTTTGTCGGTTGGCATAATCTGGATAGATGCTGTATGAAATAGTAAATTCTTTCATCATTTCGTTTATCGTGAGCGCCCTGCCTGGGTCAATGCTGAGATAAATTCTGACCAACGGTCCATTATCTAAAAATCGGCTTTTAGAAATTAGCCTTTGCATAGGCACACGGCTATCTAATTGACTGTTAGCCTGTTTGTTAGCGGTAGGATTAACCACACAGCCAATTAATAATGTTGCAGCAAACCAGAAGTATAGGAAATTTTTCATTTATGAATATTAAAATTGGGAATTATAATTAGTTTGAAATATAGTGAAGGATTTTGTTTAAAATTCCCAATAACTAATTTCTAATAGCTAATCACTAAATATAACGAACCAATTTAACAAGTATTTTTCTGATGTCAAGCAAAAGCAGTAAATTTGGTACAAAATTAGTTTCCCGTAACTCAAAGCAACCGTTTCATAGTGGCACTTCGAGAACGGATTAATAATAAGACTCAGATTCTCGAAATGCGACGGTTGCTTCGAGCTACGATATTTATCCAAAACTCATGTACAAAACTACTGAAATTGCCTCTTCTGAAATTGTTTCAGATAATCCTGTCCATCAGCGACTTTTATTTCCCTACATCGAAGCTGCCAAAATAGTTTCGGGTAACTTGCTTGAAATTGGCGTAGGCACGGGGCGTGGTGTGGCGGTTTTAGCTCCTTCGGTCAGCCATTTTACGGGCGTTGATAAGAACGAACCTTTGATGACAAAACTGACTGCCGACTACCCAAATTTCAAGTTTATTGATATGTTTTTACCTCCGCTGAAGGGTTTGGCAGATAATACTTTTGACTATATCGTAACGTTTCAGGTAATCGAACACATTGAGGATGATAATGAATTTATCAAGGAAGCTCATCGGGTATTGAAACCAGGAGGAAAGTTGATTTTGACTACTGTAAACCGCAAATATTCACTTTCTCGCAACCCTTGGCACGTGCGTGAATACTTGGCTGGTGAATTGAAAAGTTTGATTTTGAAACACTTTTCTAAGATTGAAACCAAAGGCGTTCATGGCAATACAAAAGTGATGGATTATTACGAAGAAAATAAACGTTCGGTAGAAAAAATTACTCGTTTTGATATTTTTAACCTGCAATATCGCTTGCCAAGATGGATGCTTCAAGTACCTTATGACATTGCGAACAGAATGAGTAGAAATATTATTCAAAAATCTGATAATCAATTGGTTACCGGCATTACTTATGAAGATTATTTCTTGAATGATGATGCCGAAGAATGTTTTGATTTTTTTTATATAGCTACGAAATGAGTGTTAAGTTGTGAGTTAGTGAGTGGTGAGTTATCAAGATAATATAATCACCACTCACTAAATCACCAAATCACCATCCAAAAAATGGCTTGGTTTTTGTTAAATTTTATTTAAACACCCTATTCTGCCAAAGGGTTTTAATTTAAGGATTTTCAAAACTATGCTACTACTCAAATACATTACTCGTGGCGGAATTATCAAAATGGCTTGCCTTTTGGGCTTCTTCATTTTGGGATTCACTTATCAAAAACTCAAACGTACAGGTCTAAGCGTGGATTATGTTCCCACTGCCAATGTTGGTGAAGAGGTTACATTTATATTCTCGGCGGGTGATAACGTTCAAAGAATCAAGATTTTTTCGGATAAAGGAAGTCTTGGTACTATCAAAACCGTTCAGAATAGAGCTGAATTGAGTTTTTCATTCGGTTTTCCGAGTGTAAAAAAACTACGATTTGTCGGAATTTCAGCCAATAATGATACCGTAAGTGTAGCTTATGGTGACATTGAAATTATTGGAAAAACCCTTGGCAGACAAGTAGTAATAACACCTCAACCAGGGTCTGCCTCAATAGACCCAAGTCCACCGATTGCGAAAACCGTTTATCCTCTTCCCACCACCAATCTTAGGTTTAATCCAACCCCAGAAGAAGACCCTTTCAATGGTAAAAATCAAAACGTTTATGGAACTGCCATTGGGCATCCTACGCAAGACGAAGCACGGGCATTTTTGGAAGATATTAAACCGATTGCGGTTGAATTAGGACAAAAATATCAGATTCCAGCCAGTGTAATAATGGCAATGGCGGCCATGGAAAGTGGCTACGGATATAGTAGAAATGCGGTTTTTGCCAATAATTTCTTCGGCATAAAACAATGGTGGGGCAACGAATCTAATGCCTACCAATTGAAAGGGCAACCCGATGAATACGAAGGGAAAGTAGCAATTTTGAAAAAATCTGACGATGGACAAGTAATTTATGATGAAAGCCGTCGCCCTGATAATTGGTATCGTCGCTTTGGGTCGAGGAGAGAATGTATTGAGTTTTTGGTGGAAGAAGTTTTTTTACACAAAACAGGAGCATGGAAACGTGATTACAGCGATATTGCCCGTTTTTATCAAGGACAAATTGCAGCAGGCGTAGAAAAATATTCAGCAGCTTATACCTTCATTTATTCAGTAGGCGAGCGTGGATATACCCACAAAGGAGGCAAATTTTATGCAGATAGAATCATGAAAGTGGTGGACAGATATGGGTTGATTGAGCATGATTGATTTTTTAGGTGATAGAAATTAGGTGTTGGGAATTAGGGATTGATAGATAGAAAAAGCCTCAAATTTGATTATTTGAGGCTTTTTCTATTTTTTATTTTGAGCAATGCAGTTTAAGATTGTACTATTATCTCGCATATTTTCATAAAACATTATCGGAATGGATAGTAAACAAAATATTCCAAACTTTGCGTGAATCAGCCATTTGTTTGGCTTTGGCTTTTGCCATTCTTTACGAATATCAAATTTGAAAACACCACTTAAAATAGTTGAAGGATGTAAAATTGAGTTTACACAACTTTGTTCTTTTACGTTGAAACCATTTTTTTCTAATAAAAACTTCAATCCTTTTTGGTTAAAATGCCAAAAATGTCTTGGCACATCATACATCGTATAATTTTCAGTATATTTCTTGAATTGCCAACAATCGGCATTTGGAACCTGAATGACTAAATATCCTCCTTCTTTCAAACAATTGTTTTTGATGTGAGCCAAATATTCAGGCAATTCTCGTAAATGTTCCAAGACGTGATACAGAAAAACGACATCATATTTTTGTTCTGGAAAATATTGTAATGGATTTTTAATGATAAAATTATTTTTGTCAATATCAGTAGTCAGTAAATCGAATTCATCAATGCCCATCGCTTGATAACCCTGTTCTTGAAGATATTCAACCCTTGTTCCATTGCCACAGCCATAATCAAGCATTGACATATTTTTTGTAAAGTTTTTTCGGTAAAGCCCAAAGTCAAAACGATATTGGTCAAAACGGTACTTTTTCTCAAAAAATGAAAGTTTATTATCAATACCAAAATAGTGTCCTTCATACAAAAAGCCAAGGTCTTCATTCATCACCATTGGGTCTGTAAAAAGGAAATTACAATCACCACAAGCGAGTATATCAAACTTATCTTCGACTGAAAAATGCGGGTCTTTTACATTCTGATAGGCTTTTGTGAGATTTTCACTCCCACATAACCTACACACATCACTATGTTGGTATTGTGCTTTCATGGATTTATTATTTTGCGATAATTAAGGAGAAAAGAGTTTTTAAATTTTTATATTTTATTGGAATCATAGCTTTTAGCATAGAGTTTTCCGATAAGTCCCCCAATCCATTTTCCCCATAATTTTGTAAATATTTCGATGTCTTCTTTTTGCCTAATATCCTGCCCAATATTTTTTGTGGTGGCAGATTCTGTGTGAATTCGGTGAAGCATCAACGCTTCGGGATGATAAACAAAAGCACCATTTATTTTTGATAAATTCAACCATGAATTCCAATCTAAATTCACTTTATAATGATTGTCGAATTTCCAATTACCAATTCTTTCTCTGTTAAACATCACCGAGGGGCAACAAATAGGACTACCAAATGCTAAGGTTAACCATTTATTGATGTGCCATTTTCCAACATAATTTATTCCTAAAAATAAAAGTAAAACCCTCTTGATTTTGAGTAGTGTATTGGTTTTGACGACTTGATTATTTCTTAATTCATAATAATTACAAAATGCAATTATTGTCTCATTTGACGTTGTTTTAGATAATAATAAAGAAGTATAATTTGGCAAATATGTATCATCTTGGTGAGCCAAAGTTAGATAAGGAGTATTAGCTTGTGAGTATGCAAATGTCCAATCGTCGGCAATGGTGGGTATTCCTTCTCTAATACTCAATGAAATGTTATATTTTTTAGCTATGTTTTTTATATAATCATTAGGCGTTGAAGTAGAAATAATGATGATACTTTTCTCAGATTGATTAATAAGAGACACAATACATTCTTCTAAAAATTCAGATTCTTTATAAGCAAGTACAATGAAAGTATGTCTCATTTTTTATAAATTAGGTCTTATAATACTTCGTTTTCAGAAGTTTGTTTCTCTTTCAAAAATGCAACCTCATGGGCTAAATCCTTTATTTGATTTTGCAGTTTT
>JANPGQ010000266.1:0-19725 GCA_031423975.1 Cytophagales bacterium
AAAAACGCCGCCCTCAATGAAGGCGACGTTTGTTGCTAAATTCCAATTATTTTTAAACTCATATTGGCAAATTTCTTAGAAAATATATCTCAATCCCAATTGTGCTTGCCAGCGTGAAGCCAAGCCGTTATCATTGTAAAAAGTTGATTTCAGAGCAGTGTCGAAAGAGTACGTCGGAATACCTGTAGCTTGGTCTAATGAAACGCCCAAAGGCTGAACTAAACTTGTTATTGAGGCAACCTGACGAACTCCCCAATTTGAATTAATTAAGTTTCCTACATTCAAAACATTTAAACTTACTTGGATTTTGTGTTTGTTTGGAAGGATATAGTCCTGCAAAATGCTCAAATCCCAAGTGGAATACCAAGGCGAAGTCGTTGCATATTTTTCTGCTATTTTCCCACGATTTGCACTCAAATATTCGTCTTGAGCAATGTAAGCCTTTAATCCAGCTTTCTGATTAGCAATTTGTGTTGCGGTAGCGGTTGGGTCAAATGGATTAACTAAAAATTTCATCCCTTCAATTTGTGCATCCGTTGGAATAAACATTAAATCATTATTACTTGGATTCCCAGGATTATCATTATTTAAGTCTCCAGCATAAGTGTATGAGTAACGCCCGCCTTTGGCATACGTGGCAAAAAGTGAAATAGTTGTTCCCCATTTGCCACCGCCATAATTAAATTTCTTGGAAGCACTTCCCACAAAACGGTGCTGATTTCCGAAAACTGAAGGTCCTAGTAAAGGTGTGTTTGAATGTGCTGGATTAGCAGGATTGCGGTCATAAGCATCACTCGAAATTTCCGCTTGAATTGATGCGGCATCTTGGGCATCCAAATAATTATACCCCAAATTGACGTACAAACCATTTGCCCAAGTTTTTTGGGCTTGTAAAGTCATGTTCCAAGAATATCCTTGGTCGGTATTGGTGAAGACATACGCATTAGTAGGTCCAAATTTATCCGCATGGTCAGCCGCTTTGTAGTATGGACGAGTATCAGCCCCCACTAATTTTCCCGTTGGCAATTTCAATCCGTAGTTACGCACCATCATAGCGTTGATGTCTTTGGTATAAATCAAATCTGCCGTCAAAACCCAACCGTTATTCAATTTTTTATCATACCCTAAATTAGTCCGCCAAACTTGTGGAAATTTAAAGTTAGGGTCAGTTACGCAATAGAAAAAGAAGTTGGGATTAGCCACTTGATTTCCAATCCAAACAAAGGGAAAACGACCCGTGAACAAGCCAGAGCCACCTCTGATTTGCTCAGTTCTATCGCCTTTTACGTCATAATTAAATCCAACTCTTGGCGAAATCAAGGGCGTAGTTTCTGGCAAAACCGTATGGTCAAATTTAGTGGGCGTACCTGCTTCGTTATAATAGGTGATGTCCTTATCGTAACAACAGTTTCTGGCTAAATTTTCTTCAATTTTCTGTTTTGTGTTAAAATACAAAGGCTTATCCATTCTAATACCTACCGTGACGGTTAATTTTGGTGTTACTCTAATTTCGTCTTGACCATAAAAAGCTAATTGACCCACCTCGGTCTGGGCTAATGCCCATGTTCCTTTGGCATTATTGGTTTTAAAAGCATCAATTGAAGCCGCCACATCTTTATCCAATCCACCCGATTTTACGGTATTTACAAAGTCTTGAACCGAAGGATAGTCTGGACTAAAAACACCTGGATAGGCTCCTAAATTAAAGGAATTATCAAAAGAGAATTTTTCTAATGAACCGCCCAAAGTGATGGTATGGTTACCCGCATTGATGGTAAAAGTTTCATTAATTTGTGTAACGTACTGGTCAAGTTTATTATTTATTGAAAATGGCTCATGTCCTGCCACAATGTAACGAACGCCATTTTTGGCAATATTGATACTTGGAAATGGCGTTGAGAATGGGTCACGAGTATCATTAAAAATGGAATAACCCACTTGTAATTTATTAGAATATTTACTCGAAAAATTAGATTTTAAATCTACCAAAAACGTACTCAATTTGTTGTTAATTCTATATCCTGCATTGGCAAATTGTAAGGTCAAAAAATCTGGACCTCTACGACCAATTGCTGAGGGGTTTGCCGTTTTGTCTTTCGAGGCATCCAGAGTGCTATAAGTTGCCGATAATTTATGCACATCCGAGATGTTCCAGTCTAATTTAAAAAGTGCTTTCGTATTATTTTGCTTTAATAAATAGTTCTCATAAGCACCCGTTTGATAGCCAAATTTATCGAATAATGTTTTTGAAACTAATTGTAAATCAGCTTCTTGCACCCGTGAAATATTTGAACCCGAACGACTTGAATTGGCAGCCAAGAAAGACGAACCTAAATCTGAACGACGTTCCACTTCCATATTGGCAAAGAAGAATAATTTATCTTTAATGATGGGTCCGCCAATGCTAAAACCGTATTGACCTTGCGATAAATCTGGCACAAAAATATTAGCTCCTGCCACAGAATTTCCCGTCATACTTTGGTTACGATAATAACCAAAAGCCACGCCTGAAAATTTGTTTGTTCCTGATTTGGTAACTGCATTGATGGATGCTCCCGTAAAGCCCGCCTGGGTAACGTCATAAGGGGCAACTGCCACTTGAATTTGGTCAATAGCATCTAATGAAACAGGTTGAGCATCCGTCTGACCACCTGGAGTTGCAGCATCCAAACCAAAAGGGTTATTGAAGATGGCTCCGTCCAACGAGAAATTATTGTACTGACCGTTTCTTCCTCCGAATGAATTATTTTCGCCCGCCATCGGGGTCAGTCTGGTGAAATCACTGGCGGAACGAGAAATTGAAGGCAAAGAACGTAATTGCTCACTCGAAATGTTAGTAGCAGCACCTGTGCGTTGATTGTTCAAAGTTTGATCCACTTTTACGACTACTTCACTCAATTGTGAGGATTCAGAAACTAACTTGAAATCTTGAGTGAATCTTTGACCCAAATTTAGAGAAAAGCCTTCTACTTTGCTGGTTTTGTAACCGACAAAAGTAGTCTGAATAGAATATGGACCGCCCACCCGAACGTTGGGCAAATTGAAACGACCAGTGGTATTAGTTGTAGTTCCGTAACGAGTACCCGAAGGCAAATGCACCGCAATAACAGTTGCTCCAGGCAAATTTTCGCCTTTTTCATCGACTACCAAGCCATTGATAGACGATGTAGTTACTTGGGAAAATAACGAAAATGTGCAAATTGAAGCGAATAAAAATGTTAATAAAAATGTTTTGAGTTGAAAAGATGGTTTCATAAAAACTTGTTTTAGACTGTGGAAATGAAGTTTAATAAAACAAAAAAGCCATCGAATACAAACTGGTAAGTTTATACGTCAATGGTTTTCAGATTGTTTCATAGACAAAAATAAAACAGAAACTTAGAAATGTAATATTAAATTTTTGATTTGATAATATTCACTTAATACTAATATCACTCAAGGTTCAAAACAAAAAAGGTTGGCTACTTCTAAGATAAATAATAAACGTTAAACTATTTTAAGGCTTTTACTGATAATCTGAAAGAACAAGCTATTTCAATATTGGCTCTTGCTGGAATCATCCAACACTTTCTTAACAAAGGTTTAATGATTTAATTTTATTATTACAAAATAATGGTTTTAATTTTATGAGTAATGACCAAAACTATTGAACAAATTTCCCAGTATGCTATTTACAAAAACCGTTCAAATTTCAGTGTTAATGTCGGTATACAATACTGAATTTTCATTAGTAAAAAGAGCCATTGATTCTGTCCTTCTTCAAGATTATCCTTTTTTTGAATTGATAATTATTGATGATGGTAGCACGTCAGAGTTGGAAGCTCAATTACTGAATTTCGTCAAAAAATACGAAGATAAAATTACATATCTTCGTCATAAAAACTGTGGACAGGCTCAATCAATCAACAAAGCCATTAAAATCAGTGAAGGGAAATATATTTCTATCATTGATGCTGACGATGAATACAAACCCAATCATCTATCAAATTGTATCAAATCAATGCGAGAAAATGACTTGATTGCTACTCATACGGATACAATTGTGAATCAATTTGAAGATTATTTTGTACCAGACAAGGACGATAATACCACCAATATTCACGTTGATGATTGTATATTATTTGCCACCTTATTTGGGAAGGTAGAAGTTTTTAAAAACATTCAGTTCAAAAATATGTACGCTGCCGACAGCGATTTTTACGAACGGGCTTCTAAAAAATATCAAGTAAATAAATTGTCCAGCAGAACTTATATTTATTATCGAAACCACCAAAATTCGATTACGGCAAACCTAAAAAAAGCAAATCTTTGCTAAAATTGTTTATAATGAATGATAGTCATCATGAATCCCAAAATTATATTTTTGCTTCGTTACTCACAGGGGTATATGATGTGAATAGAAATGAGTTATTGAAAAATGATGATTTTCAAATCATTAATGAGTGGTACAGTTCCGTTTTGAGTTTAGACTTAAACGCTATCATTTTTCATAATACTTTTTCAGACAAAACCGTTGCAGATTATCAAAATGAGCATATTTCTTTCATAAAAGTAGATTATGATGGCAAACTAAATGCTAATGTTCAACGGTATATTATTTATCGAGATTTTGTAAATCAGAATTTTGATAAAATTAAAAATATTTTCGTTACCGATATTTCGGATGTGGTTTTGGTAAAAAATCCCTTCCTTCAACCTCTTTTTTTACATCATAAATCATTAAAATTATTTTGTGGCGATGAACCCAAAACTTTAGCCAATGAGTGGATGCAAGAACATTCAACTCATCTGAGAAATTGTATTGAAGATTTTGGAAATTATGAAGAAAAATACAGAAATGAAACACTCCTGAATTGCGGAATCATTGGTGGGAGTGTGGTGTTAATGCAGAACTTATTAGAGCAATTATCTACCATACATCAAACCCACACCATTCATAACAAAACGGCTTATACAGGTGATATGGGAGCTTTTAATTACGTCATGAGAACCGCATTTCATGATAGCATTATACATGGTTCACCAATCAATACCCAATTTAAAAACTACGAAATTGAAAGGACTGATTGTTGGTTTAGGCATAAATAAACGCTTTATTTTCGATAACAAAAAAGCCAACCCTTTGGGGCTGGCTTTTTTGTTATTAATTCGTAATTTTTAATGCTTATTTCCTGTTCCATCCAAAGCATAAGCTCCCATGTCTTTGCTTGGTTTTGTTATTTCCGTAGCTCCATAATTGGCACTTACTGGCACACCATCCAAAGGGGAGAAGCCTGTATATCCTTTACCTGCCGCAGGTGATGCAGTAGTCAATCTGAAATCCCAAGTACCTTGCGTAGTAATATCACGCAATAATTTGGTAGTCTGAGGCAGAGGGAAATTCTTGAATTGTGGATTATTTTTTCCTACCACACTTGAGCCATCATATACTGCCCCTAATTTGTAAGTTGCTGGCAAAAATGTTGGAGCAGGAATGTCGGTTAATTGAGGTTTTGTCAAGAAAGGAATTGGATAGATCTGATTGGCAATTGATACCGAATCCACGTAGGTATAATTGTAGCCATATTTGATATTGGCAGTATCGGCAATCACCAAAGTATTACCCGAATAATTGGCAGAACCCACAATGCGAAGTCCAAATTTACAATTGACCATCAAGTTATTATAAGCTACACCTTTTGAGCCTTCTTCAAAATTCAAAGAACCTCCACGCCCTGCCGAAGCACGACGATATCCGCAGTCAATCATGGTATTGTTGTACATATAAATATTAGTCTGAGGGTTCTTGCCGCCATTATTAGAAGCTTTTGGTCCGTTGGTTGCTGTACCAATGAATACGTTGTAAGCCACATTTCCTGCACATCCCGACTTAATATTCAAACCTTCGCCACCCGTGAAACCGCACTTTTCGAAAGTATTACGCATTACGTGTAACTTACCGCCAAAAGTACGAATTGGGTCATCCACAGCACCGTAAATCCACGAGTCTTCAAATACAAAAACACCGTCTGGATTACTACAACAGATAGGATAAGTATTTCCTCCGTTGGCAATAAATGACACGGGCGAAACGGCAGCTTTGCCCGAGCCAAATTCGATATGTGTCCATTTTACTACTAATAATGGTGAAGTGGTTTCACCCAAAATTCCGCCCCAAAGTCCTTGATAGGCTGGGTCTTTCAAAGGGTCTGCACCGATGGCATCCGTTTTGGTAGTGCCTTTGTAGGTGAAATAAATTTGCTTTGCTTGCGTGCCTAATGCCAATAATGTGCCTTTCACGACAAAATTGTAATTGCCCGTGAAAACCACTTTTACGCCTGGTTGAATCAATAAAGTGTCTTTTTCATTGATAAAAACATCGCCATTAACCGTGTATGTCGAATCGCTTTTCATCGTACCTTTAATTGAACCCGAAATGGGGGCTTTGTTATCAACCGACTTTCCGATGGTTAATAAAGGAGCTGAAACAGTTACTTCTTCGGTTTTTCCACAAGAGAATAAACCAAAAGTTAAGATTGAGAGAAAAATAAATGATAGTTTTTTCATGATTTTTGGGTACTAAACGTTGTTTAATGTATGCTTGATTTGTAATGGGTTTTTTACTGTAATTTATAGCGAATGCCTACCAAAAAACTCTGGTTAAACACATCTTTCTGAACCAAAATTCTGTCAGTTTCGGTTTGTTCGGGATTGCCTTTTTGGGTATTATCTTTCAATATTTCTACAATGATTGGATTATTCAAAAGATTGGTAACTTTTACAAAGGCTGAAACGCTTTTTCCAAACTTTTTCTCGGTAGAAAAATCTAATTGAGAAGTTGCTTTTTGCCAATAATCTAAATCTTTATATGCTGAAACGATGTTGATTCTTGCTCCCGTATAAACCCAAGAAAGTTGGGCATCAAAGCCTAAATTGACGTTTTTATAAATCAAAGACAGGTTGCCGATGTGGTCAGATTGCCCTTGTAGCGGGCGGGTTTGTGTGGGTGATGTTGGGTACTCGGCTGTAACGGGTGGAGCGTTTTGAATATTCCCATTTTTATCACGGTAATACACTCTTTTGGTAGTGGTGATGGCAGAGTGTGTATAGGTATAGTTTCCAGAAATACCCCAATTTTTGAAATATTTCGAGAAAACCAATTCTAAACCATAATTAGTAGCTGTACCAAAATTTTGGGGCGTGTATTTTGAGGAATTATTGCCGATTTGCTCAAAACCATATTCAATCGGATTGACGATATTTTTATAGAAAGTACCAATCAAAAGTTGTTCGCTACCTTTCGGAAAAAACTCATAACGTAGGTCAATATTATCGGCAACGCTATGTTTGATGTTGTAGTTACCTCCTTCATCAAAATAATCGCCAGAAATGGTTGAAGGAATAAATTCAAAATATCCTGGGCGACTTATACCCTTGAAATAGGATAATCTTAGGTTCTGGCGGTCATCCAAAGCATATTTAAAATGCACACTTGGTAGAATGTCTAAATATTCAATTTTACCATTTTTACCCGTTACCGTTACGGGCAATTGCGAAGCGTAAGACTGAGAAGTATTTTCTGCCCGAACGCCCCCAACAATTTGCAACTTATTGTTAATCAATACTTTGCCTTGAATATAACCCGCTGAAATATTTTCGATAGCGGTGTAATTATTGCCATTGGTGGTATCGGCATACGCATTTGAAATGGGTCTGAAAATGAAAGCTGTTTTATCAATTCCTTGAAAAACCTGACGAACGCCACCTTCCAAAACAGTATTCAAACTGTAATCGGTATAATAATTACTACGCTGTTTGTTGCGGTACATTCCACCGACAGAAATCTCAATATTTTTCTTCAAATCGTAGGTTAAATTCAAATAACCTGTTTTGTCAATATCGCTATTTTGTGTCCATTTATGCGTTACGGGGTCAATATATTTGGTGTTGTCCGTTACGTTTCCATTCACATCTTTTACCGTTCTGAATGTTACCGACATATCCGTCCAATCGGGCGTTTTTGAGCTGGCATTTGAATAAACTGCTGACCAATTTAGCTTCAATTTATCGGTTAAACGGTGGTCGCCTTGGAGCGTTGTATTATAAATATTCTGTCTCGTAAATCTTGAACGGTCGTTAATGCTTTGGTCGCCTACTCCAAAATTGACGGTTTCAATATGACGATGAAGATCTTCATCTAATTGTAAAAAGAGGTTGTATAGACTAATTTTATGAGAGTTGTTGAAGGCATAATCTAATTTTAAATGCACCCCCGCACGAGTTTGAAGCGTATTATATTCACGATTTTCGATACGGTCAAAGAGAGGAGTATTCGGCGAAGGGTCGGGGCTGGGCTGACCGTTGGCATTATAATAAATGGAATTACTACCCCGATACGTTTTTTGATAACTTCCTGCGAAAACAAAGCCTAATTTTTTATCAAAAATTCTATTGCCCACCGTCAATCCAAAGAGAGAATTCAGAGGCATCGAAACGTCTTTATATTGAAGTGTTTTGCTCGAAAAATCGGTAGGGTCTGCCACGTACTGATTGCCCTTGATTTGTGCGGGTGACTGAAACGCAATACCCTTTGAATCAAAACCAGAGAAGGGGCGATTGGAAAATAAATTGCTATAACCCGTTGAAGCTGTGGCAGATAACACCAAACGGTCAGGGGCAGATTTCATCACCATATTCATAGCTCCACCGATGGCATCGCCTTCCATGTTGGGCGTAAGTGCTTTTACCACTTCCAATCTTTCCAACATTTCGGCAGGGAAAATATCCATTGGCACGTAGCGGTTTTTATTATCAGAACTCGGAATTTTTATGCCGTTTACCAGCGTATAATTGTAGCGTTTGTCCATGCCTCTGATAATGGCGTATTGCCCATCACCCGAAGAGTTACGAACCACGGAAACGCCCGAAATCCTTTGTAAAACATTCCCAACCGTAATATCAGGTAATAATTGAATAGATTTTGCTCCAATAATATTCAAGACATTATCTGATTTTTGTTCTGATTTTCGCACACTATTATCTGTCTCACGGTCTGCTTGACCCGCCACAATTATCTCATTTAATTCATTTAAATCTTCCGTTAATGAAAAATTCTCTACCAACATTCCTGACGTAATAGTTACGTTTTTTTGTAAAGATTTATAGCCCACAAAACGCACCAAAACGTTGTAATTTCCTGAAGGGATGTTCTTGATTTCGTAGCTTCCATCAAGCCCTACGTTTGTACCAAATTTAGTATTGACCAATACAACCGTTGCACCTACTAAGGGTTCGTTGGTTTTGTTATCCATTACTAAACCCTTGATAGTCAAAGAGAAAGCAGAGGTTATTGAAAAAATAATAATGGATAATATCGTAAAAATATGTTTCATGGGTTTGGTAATTATAGTGTTAGTTTCCTTCCACCATCAATTGTTCAATCTGAAATAAAGATTTTGATTCTGGGTTTACGGTAATTTTTACGGCGTGCATATTGGCATCGCCAGGCACTTGTAGGCGGGTAAAATTGTCAATACATTTTTTCTCTTTTTCTTTCCCTTTTTCATACATCGGTTTATCCACTAAAAACACGTGCGAGTCGCCATTGATGAGCAAAACGGGTTTTTTGAAATCAAGCGTAAGTTCTTTGAGTTTCTTGATGATGTGTTTGAAAGCATTGGCATCGCCAGCATCTTTATTGTCGTTGAACATATCAGCGTGCTCAAAAATGACAATACCCGCAAGGTTCTTGGATTTTGCGTTTTGGAAGATTTCTTCGAGCCAAGCCAAATCGGCTTTGTCTCGCTCAAAAAATTCGTAATTATTACTTTTAGACTCAGGTGTAAAGTTGTTATTTGTTCCCACGATGTGGACGGTAGCGAATCCAATATTTTGATTTTCCCAACGAGTATTTTCTACAAATTTTGCATATTCAGGATTTGAACCTTGACTGATTAAAGGCATTTTTTCAATGCCAAAACTTTTCAATTTATCCTTGTAGAAAGTACTTCTTAATACATCCAATCGTTCTTCGGGAACAAAATTTCCAGCCTCTTTTTTACCGCAATCCGTCCATTCGTTATCGCCAGGCGTATATATTAGGGGTTTCTTAAACTGAGCAAAAGAGTTGAGCATTTTGTCATAAACTTCCTGCGAACACGGCAATGAACTTGCTTTTATATCACCCACAAAGACATTAAATACTTGATTTTGCAGATTAATTTCTTTGATAACATTATCGTAACGAGCATAATCTGCGGGTAAATTGTAGGGCATATCACCCAAAGCCACGAAAGTAAAAGGCTTTTGCTGAGCTAAAATTTGAGTTAAATGTGAGGTTAAAAGAAAGAAGGAAATTATTATTGTGCGTTTCATCAATTTAAGGGCTTATTAATTTAATTTATTTTCAACTGCAAAAGTAGCCCCCTAAATATGCTGTGGTCTTTATCCAAAAATTGTCTTTTTGTTATGGAATTGTTATGAAAAGGTGTAAAGATTATGTGAATATTATGCGTATAAAATCTACCGATTTTCAATGTTAATTCAATGTTATCAAAATAAATTATCCTTAATTTTAACCTAACAAAACGATAATCAATACTTAATCAAACCCTAACAATAAGGATAAATTGAGATACTAATTTTGCGACATCAATAAAAACCCAATATGATGATACGTAAATTACTAAGTACAATTATTCTTTTAATCACTTCAATTTCTTTCACTTTCGCCCAAGAAGGCACCATCAGAGGTACTATTAAAGATGCTAAAACCAAAGAAGATTTGGTAGGTGCTACCATTTATATTGAAGGGCTCAATAAAGGTGCTTCGGCAGACATTAACGGTTTCTTTTCAATGAGCCGAATACCGACAGGGAATTACAAATTAAAAATTTCATTTGTAGGCTACAAAGTAAAATTTATTGAAAACGTAAAAGTTATTGCTGAGCAAGTAACGGAAATCAACACCCTGATAGAAGAAGAAGGTTCAACCCTCAACGAAGTTAAAGTAATTGGTCAGAAATTAACCAATACCGAAGTTTCTGTTATTTCTGAAATCAAGGCTTCTCAGCAAATCGTGAGTGGTATTTCTTCCGCTCAAATCAGCAAAACCCTCGACCGTACCGCCGCTGAAGTGGTAAAAAGAGTACCTGGTGTAACCATTTTTGGCGATAGATTTATCAATATTCGTGGTCTGAATGAACGCTACAATACAGTAATGTTGAACAATACTTTTACCCCAAGTATGGAGTCTGATATTCGTTCTTTTTCATTCGATATTATTCCTTCTAATCAAATTGACCGCATTTTAGTCTATAAATCTCCTGCGGCAGAATTACCTGGCGAGTTTGCGGGTGGGGTTGTGAAAATCTTCACGAAGACCATCCCTGAACAAAATAGCTTGACCGTTGATTATGGAACTTCCTTCCGTGATGGTACTACTGGCAAAGATTTCTTTACTCCGCAATCTGGTAAAAATGCTTGGACAGGTTTTAACGACGGTTTTAGTGATTTACCAAAATATTTCCCATCTACTGACGAGTTAAAAAATATTGCGTTAACCAATCCTCAACGGTTACAACAGGTGGGTCAATCCTTGAAAAACTCATGGACTCCTGAACAAACGAATGCTATTCCCGACCAACGTCTTGCTATTACAGGTGCTTTCAAAAAAGATATTGGTAATGTAAGAATCGGAAATGTAACGGCAATTAATTATTCAAATACTCGTACCAATTTCTCGAAAGTTCAGAATGATTTTGGTTACTCAACCATTGAGAAAACGGGAAAAGCCGATGAACTTTCGGTTTTCAATGACCAACAATATACCAACGCTATCAGAGTAGGAATTTTGCACAACTGGGCGGTTAGGTTGAACGATAATCATACGTTTGAATTCAAAAATTTATACAATCAATTATCAAATCTTCAATTTATTGAGCGTAATGGTTTTGAGAATGGTGCGACTTGGAAAATTGAATCATTCAACCAAAATTATCGGGGAATTTACACGGGTCAATTATTGGGAAGACATCAATTTAACGAAGGAAAAACAAAAGTTGATTGGGTGGCTGGATATAATCAATCATACAACCAATTGCCTGACTATAAGCGTTTTAGATATGGCTCGGATGGAAAATTATTAGTACCACAAGGAGCAGTTCAAACTTTTAATTTAGGGAGAACAAATATTATATTGGATGAAAAAGCCTATACTGGTGGTGTTAATTTAGTTCAAAAATTACTATTGAAAAAAGGAGCTACCGATGATAATAATCAAGAATTAGAATTGAAAGCTGGCGTTTATTATGAAATGAAAGACCGTACTTTCAATGCCCGAAATTTAGGTTATGTACAAGCTAATAGTTCACAGTTTAACATAGGTGCTTTGCCTATCGACCAGATTTTTTCTCCCCAAAATATCAATACAACCAACGGTGTAAAAATTGATGAGCAAACCAATAAAAGTGATGCTTATACCGCTAATAATAATCTAATGGCAGTTTATGCTTCGGGTAATTATTCACTTTCAAAGAAATTTAATGTGATTGCTGGGCTAAGAATTGAGAATAACGTACAAAAACTGAGTGGTTATGATAACCGAAATGGACAACCCGTAAATCCAGTGTTGGATGTAACAAGCGTGCTTCCATCGGTGAATATAACGTATAATTTCTCAGAAAAATCTTTACTGAGATTGGCTTATGGAAAAACCTTAAACCGTCCTGAATTTAGAGAAATTGCTCCCTTCACTTTCTACGATTTTGTTTTGAACAGAACGGTAACGGGTAATCCAGACTTGAAAAATGCGAATGTGAATAATTTTGATTTTCGGTATGAATTTTACCCAACGCCGTCGGAAATTGTGAGTGTTGCGGCTTTTTATAAGGATTTTACAACGCCAATTGAGGTGGTTTTTACGAGTTCTTCAAATCCAGTAGTTTCGTTTGCCAATGCACAATCTGCATATAGTACAGGGGTTGAATTAGAGGTTCGTAAGTCTTTGGAAGCCGTGTCAAGTAGCTCCATTTTGAAAAACATGAGCCTATTGTTTAATGCCACTTTGATTTATAGCCGAGTAAAATTGAGCCAAGATATTGCGGCTACTCAGTCAGATAATCGCCCATTGCAAGGACAATCGCCTTACGTGATTAATGCAGGCTTGAACTACAATAATCAAAAATCAAAACTTCAAATTAACCTTTTGTATAACGTAATCGGGAAACGTATTTATGCCGTAGGAAACAATTTTGGGGCATTATATCCAGATTGGTACGAAATGCCACGTAATGTAGTGGACATAACTTTCTCGAAAGGCATCACTAAAAACCTAATTATAAAAGGCGGAATTACTGATATTTTAAATCAAAAAGCATTGATTTTGCAAGACGGAAATCAAGATAAAAATTACGATTCCGACAAAGACCAAACCATTCAGTCGTACAAACCTGGCAGTGTTTATTCACTTGGTATTGTTTATACATTTCAAAGAAAATAGTAAGAATTATTAAAACCGTAATCTAAAATTCAAAATGAAATTCACTCACATGAAAGCTACAAAAGCAATCACATTATTACTTTCAATGGCGTTGATGTTCAATGCCTGTAAGAAAGATGCAGAAGTGTTCCCCGCTCCAACCGTTGTAACGTCTGGAACATTGGCAGGAACAGCAGGAACGAAAGTACAAATTGCCGCAACAATTAACGCCCCAGGTGGAATCAAGCAAGTAAACGTATTGAAAAATGGTGCAGCCTTTGATGCTATTACAGGAACAGGACAAACAACTTTGACGTACTCAAAAGAGTATGCAATTGAAAATTTAGCAACGGGTTCTGTTGTAAACTTCACGATTCAAGTAGTTGATAATAGTAATCAGACTTCAACTTTAACTACAATTCCTGTAACTATTTCAGCCGTACCACCAAAAACCATAGTAACTATTCCTGCAGGAAGTCTTGCGGCAGGTAATATTACTTGGACGGCCGATAAAATCTATAAATTAGTAGGTTTTGTACGTGTAGGTGAAGAAACCGTGAAAGGAACAATTACTAAGAAAACCGTTTTGACGATTGAAGCAGGTACATTAATAATTGGCGATAGAGCTACAAAAGGTACTTTGATTGTACAAAGAGGAAGTCAAATTATTGCGAATGGAACAGCTACAAATCCAATCGTTATGACCTCGGAAAGAGCCGTTGGCGAGCGTGAAGCAGGTGACTGGGGTGGATTAGTAATCTGTGGGCAAGCTCCAAATAACTTGGCAGAAGCTGACCGTGAATTAGAAGGCGGATATGGAGCATTCCACGGTGGAACTGATGCAGCCGATAATTCAGGTTCATTAAAATATGTTCGTGTTGAATTTGCAGGTATTCCAATCAACCCTAACCAAGAAGTAAATTCATTCACATTTGGTTCGGTAGGTTCAGGAACAGTAGTTGATTATATACAAGCCTCTTTCGGTTTGGATGATTCGTTTGAATGGTTTGGTGGAAATGTAAACTGTAAGCATTTAATTGCCTACAAAGGTTTGGATGATGATTTTGATACGGATAATGGTTTCTCTGGATACGTTCAATACGGAATTGGTATTCGTGGAACAACGCAAGCGGATATATCTGGTTCAAATGGATTTGAGTGTGATAATAATGCACAAGGTTCTGCTTTAACACCTTTTACATCGGCTATTTTTGCCAATATGTCAATCATTGGAGCTAAAAACGTAGCAGAAACTTCGATAAGTCCACAATTTCAACACGGAGCTCAACTAAGAAGAAATAATAAGCAGAAAATTTATAACACTTTAATTACGGGTTATCCATGGGGAGTTTATATAGACGGACAATTAGGTGATACCAGAGGAAATGCTGATAGAGGAGAAATTGATTTACAAAACGTAGTATTAGCAGGAGTAGAAGGTTGGGGAACAAACTTTTGGGGAACTGGTACTGTTAAAAACGCTTTGGGTCAGAATATTACCTTCAATCCAGCAGGAACACCAGTTCGTGACACAGACGCTAATACTGCGGCAACTGCTATTTTAATTGGCACAAAAACACCTACCGCATGGTTCACAGGATTGAAAGGAAATAAAATTGTAGATAACCGTTCGACAGTTGGTTTAAATACAAACCTTTGGGCTACTGGAAGACCTACATTCACATTGGCAACTTCAGGAACGGCTTTATTAAATGCAACACTTCCAACGTTACCAGCATATTTTGATAAAACTGATTATGTAGGTGCATTTAAAGACACAGACTGGACAACGGGCTGGTCAGAATTTAGCCCACAGAGTGTTTTGTATGTGAAATAATTTTTGTCTGAATTTGGATTGGTGGGATTCATGGATTAACAGGATTTTCTGAGATTAATAATCCAAAAAATTCTTGAATCTGACGAATCCAAATTCAGACAATTATGTAATAAAATCAACCAATATGAAAAATATAATTTTAGGATTCTTCGTTGCAATATCTATCTTTTCCTGTCAATCAAAAAACTCTAAATTTAATTTATATTTGTCTGTAAATCAGCAAGATAGTCTTCTGGTAAATGTAGTTACTTACCTCTACACGCTTGCTCCAAACGCAACAACAATAACAAGATTTCAACCTCAATTTAGAGAGTTTTACACTAAAAATAGCACAAAATTTACCCTTGAAAATTTACAAAAAAGTCCCGATGGATGGAATTATTTCTTTGTGATTCGTCCAGTTGGTGGAGGAGAATTTAAAAGGGGAGTTTTAGGTAAATTTAAATTGAAAGAAAATTCAATGATGCCTACCGAATTTGAAGAAATTGCCAATACACCACATTTGAAGGAAGAAATAGTGAAAGAAAGAGGGGAATATTTATTCAGAGAATTACTTAAAAATGGAAATCTCAATGCTCAAATTCCCATGAAACAATATATAGAGTGGCCCGATGAACATTTAGCTTACGATAAGAAAATTCATGAGTGGAAGGTTGTAAAACCTTATTAGACGTTAGTTTTCATTGTTTGAAGTATGTTTCTCGAGCAACGAAAACCCAACATTGAATCTCAATAAACAAAGATTTTCTCTCTGCTTCGGTAGGTAGAAAGTCCATAAGGATTTTCATATTGGTATATTAGAGTAAAAGCCGAGATTGATGATCTCGGCTTTTCTGTATTTTTATTAAAAAATGACTGTGATGATGAATTCTAAACTAAAATTAGTTGCTTTTATCTTTTTGAGTTCATGCGTCAATACTTACCAAGAAACCACACCCTTGTGTAAGGCTGAAACAAGCTCAAAAATAACGTATGATGAGGATGTAAAACCAATTTTGGATAAAAACTGCTTCTCCTGTCATAGTAATAAACAACATTCTGGAGGCGTAAAATTGGAGGATATTTCTGATGTGAAATTTTGGGCAAACAGTGGAGGACTTTATGACCAAATTATTTCATTTGATGGTAATCCTCCAAGAATGCCCCGTGGGTATCAACTTACTGATTGTGAAACCATTACTATAAAAAAATGGATTGACAACGGTTTGCAATAAATGTTATTTCTTCGCAAACAAATATCCAACTCCTTTGATGGTTTGGATATAATCTTCACCAATTTTCTCCCTGATTTTTCGGATATGTACGTCCACCGTTCGTTCCGTTACGTGTACGCCCTTGCCCCAGACACTTTTTAGAATTTCTTCACGGGTATAAACTCGGTTTTGATGATTGACAAAAAACATCAATAAGTCAAATTCCTTCTTGGGCAGAGTCCAAGTATTTTCTTTGATGGTGATAGCATACTTTTGGCGATTGATGGTAAAATCTTCTAAAATAATGTCAGATTCATCCACTTCTTCCACCGAATTTCTTTGCGTAATGGCTTTGATTCTACTGATTAAAGCCCTCGGTTTCACGGGTTTGGTGATATAATCATCCGCACCCATTTCAAAGGCTGCCACCTCTGAGTATTCCTCATTGCGAGCCGTCAGGAAGATTAAGAAAGTTTTTTTGAGGGCTTTGTTTTGTTTAATAATCCTACCAGCCTCAATGCCATCCATCACCGGCATCATAATATCCATCAAGATAATATCAGGTAGAAATTCCTCGGCAATCCGAATGCCAATTAATCCATTTTCGGCAGTTTTGATGGTGTATCCTTCTTTGGCAAGATTATAGTCAAGAAGTTCTAAAATATCGGGGTCGTCATCAACAAGTAATACTTTTAGGGATAAATCAATCATAAGATTTTTTCGGTTTGGGGGAAATTTAATCCCACAAAACTACCTACGCAGTATTACCAAAGTGTTAAGAGAAAATTATGGTTTATTTAACAATGTTAAGAGATAAACATTGAAGTCATAAACCAAGTGAAATTTCTTTGAAAAGCGGTTAAATATTTTGAAGTATTTTTCATTTTTATAACGTTTAAAATTTATGACAAAAGTATAATTCTAATATAACTAAATGATTAATAGGGTTTTATGAATTTGTAAAGTATAAAATTTAATATATCCATAACGTTTCCTTAACCTCTGGTATGAGTTTTGGAAAGTATTTTTGAAAACATAAAATACAACCCATACCGATGCCATTACGCACCCTAATTTATCTTTATTCCGATTCTACTTTCACACCGTGGAAGGAAAATATTTTCGGAACTACCATTGCCAATTTCCTACAATCAACGCCCGAAGGCTATTATCCTTACGTTACTCATTTTGTGGGTTTCTCTGATGAATTTGCGATTTTTTTGAGACAATTTGACCTTGTTTTCAACGTTTGTTATGGTTTTGGCGATGCTGGTCAGGCAGATATTGCTCGTTGGTTAGATAGTCAAGGTATCAGTCATACGGCAAGCCCTTATGAGATTCAGATTTTGGCAAAAGATAAAACAAACCTTCCTCAGATTTGTCAAGAAATTCAAGTAAAAACCCCTCAATTATTCAATTTGAGCGATATTTCTTATTACGATTATGAGCGATTTATTGTAAAACCACGCATGGGAAGTTTGCATTTGAATATGTTGGTTTTCGAAAAAAATCATATTCCCTATCAAGATTTATTGGAACGGGAAGACTATATCATCCAGCCATATTTGACGGGAAGAGAATTTACAATTGGTGTCATTCCGAATGAAGATAGTTCGGATTATATGGCTTTGAAACCGCTTGAAATAAAACCTAATGATAACAGAGAGGTTTATATTGCGGGTCAGGCGTATGGTTGTACGGAAAAGATTTTGAATCCCGAATTGGACTCAATACTTAGAAATGAGATGATGGAAAAAGTTTTATTACTCCATAAAACCATGAAAATCAGAGGAATGTCTCGCACAGATATTCGTATTCATGAGGGTGATATCTATATTTTAGACATCAACACAATGCCAAATTTAGACGCTAAAAGTTTCCTGCCCTCAATTGCCCAAAATGAAGGAATTGATTTGAAGGAATTGTTTGGGCGGATATTGTTGAAAATTGAAAAAGAGAATATGGTGTTGAATGAAAATTGCGAATTCGTGGAGGTGAATTAAGGCTTGTTTACAATTATTTCATAAAGCACATTAATCCTTTACATAGTTTTAATGTGCAGTGAATCAAGAGTTTATAAATAATATTGAACTTTGCTAAACCAAAATTCAATATATGCAAAGACGTGAATTGCTTCGCCGGGCGGGATTACTCGCAGGCGGACTATCCTTACCAAGTTTAATTAAAGCAAATCCAACACTAACCTCAACGCCCCAAAGAATCCTCCGTATCGCTCATATTACGGACGTACACATTCAGCCCCTAATAGGTGCGGCAAAAGGTTTTGAGAAATGTTTGCATCACATTCAAAGTCAGGATATTAAGCCCGATTTTATCATTAATTCAGGCGACTGTGTGATGGAAGCCCACCGCCGAAAGCATGAGAATGTTCAAAAACAATGGCAACTTTTTAGTAATATATTAAAATCAGAAAATTCTATTCCTATTTTTCACGGAGTAGGCAATCACGATATTCATTGCGAGGGTGATTCGGAAAGCAATTTTGAGGATGGTAAAAAGTGGGCAATGGACGAAATGGGATTAGATAAATGTTTTTATAGCTTTGATAAAAAAGACTGGCATTTTGTGATGTTGGATAGCGTTCAGAAGAAAAAAGATGGTTCGTGGTACACTGCTAATTTAGATGAAAACCAGTTCGATTGGCTTCGTCAGGATTTAAAACAAACGCCTGATAGTAAACCTACTATGATAATCTCGCACATTCCTATTTTGGCAGCTTGTGTATTTTTTGACGGCGATAATATGAAGGAAAAAGAAAGCCGTTGGGAAGTGCCAGGTAGTTGGATGCACACCGATTCAAAACAAATTTCAGAACTCTTCCATGACCATAAAAACGTCAAATTAGCCGTTTCAGGGCATATTCATCTCACAGATAGAGTTGATTATAACGGAGTGTCTTATTGTTGCAACGGGGCAGTTTCGGGGCGTTGGTGGTTTGGAAAATATCAACATACGCAAGCAGGCTATGCACTTATCGATTTGTATGATGATGGGAGTTTTACCAATACTTATGTGAGTTATTGACAGAAAAAACGTTGTGAATGTTCAAAACCTTCACAACGTTCATATTAATATTTTTAAAATTCTACTCCAAATACATTCCTTTCAAAGCCTTCAACTTTTCAGTATTCAATTCCATTTCATTTTTCAAAAAATTATCCATCGAACCGTACTTATTATCAATGGCTGTGAAAAATGTTTCTAAATATACTGGATTG
>JANPGQ010000267.1:0-11116 GCA_031423975.1 Cytophagales bacterium
AAGTCCCTGACGGCGGTTTTTCACCCCGTCAGCGGTTTTGCGTCGATAAGTACATATATCCTAAATAAACACTAAAATAGCAAACTCTTATAAGGGTTCAAGACCCTTGCGAGAGTTTACCCCTTTTCTCGAAAACCTGACACTAAGCCATGAAAATCTTCAAAAAAATATTACCCTTCCTTTGTTCATTTCTTTGTATCCAAACTCTTGGATTTGCCCAAATTCGTCTGCCTAAACTCATTGCTGATGGAATGGTTTTGCAAAGAGATAAACCCTTGAAAGTTTGGGGTTGGGCTTCGCCAAAAGAAGCGGTTAGTCTTTCGTTCCTAAGTAAAACCTACAAAACCAAAGCTAACGAAGCAGGTAAATGGGAAATGATGTTGCCCCAACAAAAAGCGGGAGGACCTTATGAAATGACTTTCAAGGGAGCTAACGAACTGAAAATCAAAGATATACTTTTTGGTGATGTTTGGTTTTGTTCGGGGCAAAGTAATATGGTTCATCAAATGGCGTTGCACGCTGTTACTTACGCCAAGGATATTGCCGAAGCCACCAATGGTAATATCCGACATTTTGGAATTCCCACCACAACCAATATCAATAAACCAAGCGAAGATTTTCCTGCCAATACTTTATGGAAAGTTTGTACTCCCGAAAATGTGTTACAATTTTCTGCTGTAGCCTATTTTTTTGCCAAGAAAACCTATGATAAATATCAAGTTCCGATTGGTTTGATAAATGCCAGCGTTGGCGGAACTCCCATTGAAGCCTGGACGAGTGAAGAAGGGCTGAAAGATTTTGCTAAAATACAAGAATCCATCCAGAAAAATAAGGACACTCTTTATGTAAACAGTTTTAAAAGAGTGGGCAATGTGATACCACAAGTTCTGCAAGATAAAGGTTTGACGGGAGCAAAAACTTGGTTTGATGTAACCTACGTACCCAAAGGTTGGAAATCCATCAATCTGCCAGGCTATTGGGAAGACCAAGGCATAAAAGACCTGAATGGAGTGGTATGGTACAGAAGAGAAATTGAGATACCAGAAACCATGTTGGGAAAACCTGCAAGGGTATTTTTGGGTAGAATTATAGATGCCGATATGCTGTATATCAATGGAAAACAAGTAGGAATAACCACGTATCAATATCCTCAACGCCGTTATAATATCCCCGCTGATTTATTAAAGGCTGGCAAAAATACATTTGTCATAAAAATTATGAATTATGACGGTAAAGGAGGTTTTGTACCCGATAAGCCTTATTGTCTTTTTGCAGGAAAAGATGCCGTAGATTTAAAAGGTACTTGGCAATATAAAGTAGGCGAAGTCTATGTACCACGCCCGCCCATGAGTGGATTTTCTGCCCAAAATCAACCGACAGCTTTGTATAATGCGATGGTTGCCCCTGCCCATAATTTTGCGATAAAAGGTATCCTTTGGTATCAAGGCGAATCTAATAGTAGTCGAGCTACGGAATATGCCAAATTACAGCCTGCTCAAATAATGGATTGGCGTAAAAAATGGAACTTGGGCGATTTGCCATTTTTATACGTCCAACTCCCCAATTTTATGGATGCCAACTATCTGCCCAGCGAAAGCCAATGGGCGGAATTTCGGGAGGCTCAATTAAAATCTCTTGCCTTTCCCAATACCGCTATGGCAGTAGGCATTGATTTGGGAGAATGGAACGATATTCATCCTGACAATAAGAAAGACGTTGGCGAACGATTGGCTTTGGCGGCACAAAAATTAGTGTATGGTGAAAATATTGTAGCTTCTGGACCCATTTTCCAATCGGCAACCATTGAAAAAGACAAAATTAGTATTTCGTTTAGCCATATTGGGAGTGGTTTGAAAGCCAACGATGAGGAAGATTTACGAGAGTTTGCCATTGCGGGTGCTGATAAAAAATTTGTGTGGGCAAATGCCAAAATTGTGGGCGATAAAGTTGAAGTTTCCAATGCCAAAATCGCTTCGCCCCTATATGTACGCTACGCTTGGGCAGATAACCCGAATGTAAATTTTTATAACAAAGAAGGATTGCCAGCATCACCTTTCAGAACAGATGAATAAATTCATTGGTCTGATTTTTTTACCAAAATGAGTGATTATTGGTCTGATTTTTTTCCTAAATCAAGCAAGAAAATGATGGAAAATGGCTTACAATAAAAGAATATTACCTAATTTAAGATAAAAAAATGAAATCAAAATCATTAATAATTCTCAGTTTTTCGCTTGTTTGTCTTTGTATAAACACCACTTTTGCCCAAACGCTAAAAACGTGGAATGGTAAAAAAGCCGCCGTCGTTTTGACGTATGACGATGCCATAAATCAACATTTGGATAATGCCTTACCTGTTTTGAATAAATTAAATCTCAAAGCTACTTTTTATATGACTGCTTTTAGTGATGCCAGCAAAAACCGAATTCCAGCATGGCGAAATGTTGCCAAACAAGGGCATGAATTGGGGAATCACACCCTCTACCATCCTTGTATGGGTGGTAAAGGCAGAGAATGGGTAAGCAAAGAACAGGATTTGAATAATTATTCCGTACAAAGAATGCTCAATGAAGTGCGGATGACTAATGTTTTTTTGGAGGCATTAGACGGTAAAAAGAAACGCACTTTTGCTTTTACTTGTGGTGATATGAAAGTTGGTAATTCAAATTTTATTGACAGCCTCAAAAATGATTTTGTAGCAGCCAGAGCCGTAAGAGCCGAAATGCACACGATTGATAAGGTAAATCTTTATGATGTTGATTGCTACATGGTCAACAATAATACCGCCGAGCAAATGATGGCTTGGGTAGATAAAGCCATAGAAAGTCATTCACTTTTGGTGATATTATTTCATGGCGTAGGGGGAGGGAATTCGTTGAATGTAGCCCTGCCCGAACATCGCAAATTTTTGGAATATTTAAAAAAGCGAGAAAGTGAATTGATGATAGCCCCAATGATTGAAGTAGCAGAACATATAAAACAGCTAAGAAAATAATTTATTTCATGAAAATTACCACTATTATTCTTGCATTTTTTATTGTACAAAATTGTTTCGGACAGCATCCAATTCCGTTTTTAAAAAAGAATAATGTAAGTACCCAATTAATGGTTGATGGCAAACCATTCCTGATTTTAGGGGGCGAACTGGGCAATTCAACCGCAACTACTTCCGAAAATATGCAAAGTGTATGGCAAAAGTTGAAAGCCATGAATTTGAACACCGTTTTAGTACCCGTGTATTGGGAATTAATTGAAAAACAAGAAGGGAAATACGACTTTTCGCTGTATAAAGAGTTGATTTCTGAAGCCCGAAAAAATGATTTGAAAATCGTTTTTCTTTGGTTTGGTTCATGGAAAAACTCCATGAGTAGCCACGCACCCGCTTGGGTGAAACTCAACCAAGAAAAGTTTCCCCGAGTAAAAGATAATGCAGGGAGAAGCCAAGAAATTTTATCCAGTTTTAGTGAAAATGTATTACAAGCTGACCAACGTGCCTTTGAAAACTTGATGAGTTTTATCAAAGATTTTGACGCTAAAGAACGTACCGTAATTATGGTACAGGTGGAAAACGAAATAGGAATGTTACCCTCGGCACGGGATTACCAAACCTTAGCCAATGAGGCATTCAAAAAGGCTATTCCTGTTGAATTGATAGACTATTTGCAAAAAAATAAAGAAAAATTAGTGCCAGAATTACTACAAATTTGGAAGGCAAACGGCTATAAAACTTCGGGAAATTGGGAAGAAATATTTGGTAAAAACTTAGCTACTGATGAAATTTTTATGGCTTATTTTTATGCTAAATTTACCAATAAAATCACCAACGCAGGTAAACAAATTTATCCATTGCCGATGTTTGTGAATGCAGCCTTAAATCGCTCAGGTGCAGAACCAGGGCAATACCCAAGTGCTGGTCCACTGCCCCATTTAATGGATATTTGGAAAGCGGCAGGTACGGCAATTGATTTTTTAGCACCCGATTTTTATAATCCCGATTTCAAACAATGGTGTGATTTATACACCCGTCAAGGTGATGTACTTTTTATACCCGAACACGCTTTTGATAAAACCGTTTCTGCCAAAGCCTTGTATGCCATTGCTCATTATAATGCCATTGGTTTTTCGCCATTTTCAATAGAATCAAAAGAAAAACCTGCCGAAGAACCTTTGGGTAAAATGTATGGACTTATTAACGAAATCTCTCCTTTGATTACTGCAAATCAAGGTCATTTTAATGGTGTTTTGCTTTCTAAAACTACTCCCGAAACGATTATCAGAATGGGGAAATATGAGCTTACTTGCAAACATGATTATACGCTCAGTTGGACTCCAGGGGCAAAAACCGAGATTTGGAACATGGGCAGTGCCATCATTATCCAAACCGCCGAAGACGAATTTTACATGGCGGGTACAGGAGTAGTGATTACGTTTAAACTCACTGAAAATAAAGCAGTTAATGTAGGTTTGCTTAAAGTGGAAGAGGGCAATTTTGTCAATAATGGATGGAAAATAAAAAGCCATCTCAACGGAGACCAAACCCACCAAGGACGACACGTTAATATCGGAACTAACCAAATTGCCATCCAAAGAGTCCAATTATATTTGTACAACTAAAAAATCTGTTGAGATGAAGAAAAATATCCCTTTCTTGCTGGTGTTATTGGTAACTACTTTTGCATCAGCCCAAACTATTAAATTCCCTCCGTTAGTAACTTTTACCAATGAAGAAGACCATGCCAATATGCAACAGCAATTGGGAATCAAAGTCCTAAGACCTGGTCCGTCTGGGAATGAAGCCGACCCAAATCATGCCAATTATGATGAGTCAAAAGCCAATCCATGTCCAATTTTACCTGATATTTTAACTACAAAAAGTGGCAAGAAAGTAACTACTGCCGATATTTGGTGGAAAGAACGTCGCCCAGAATTAGTATTGGACATTGAAAGGGAATTGTACGGAAAATTGCCCGCAAAAATTCCAGCAGTAACGTGGTCTGTAAAAATTACTGACAAAGAATTTGTAGGGCGTACTCCCGTAGTAGCCAAACAATTGGTGGGTCATGTTGATAATTCTGAATATCTATTAATCAATGTTGACATAAACATGATGCTTGTCTTGCCTACCAATGTGAAAGGTCCCGTTCCCGTTTTGATGATGTTTGGAAGACCTTCTTTTCCTGCACCAGCCCAACCTTCACCCGAAAATATGGAAAAAATAAATGCCGCTTTCAAGGAAATGATGATAAAATCAAATCCTGAGATGAAGGCAATTTTTGACCAATATCCAGCGTATAATCCTATTACAAGGCTTGCGGGACCCAATTTCTTTGCCCCACCACCAGTAGGAGATTTATCGCCAACGGAGCAATTATTAGCAGCAGGTTGGGGATATTGTACTATTGACCCAACCAGCGTTCAGGCGGATAATCATGCAGGAATTACCCGAGGCATTATTGGATTAGTGAATAAAGGGCAACCTCGCAAACCCGAAGATTGGGGTGCTTTGCGTGCTTGGGCATGGGGAGCTGCTCGTGGGTTAGATTATTTAGAAACTGATCCCGCCGTTGATGCCAAAAGAGTTGGTATCGAAGGCGTTTCAAGGTATGGAAAAGGAGCTTTGGTAACAATGGCTTTTGAACAGCGTTTTGCCGTAGTTCTGATTGGTTCATCGGGCAAAGGTGGCACTACATTGCATCGCCGTGTTTGGGGCGAAGCCGTGGAAAGTCTAACGGGCGGTGAAAATTATTGGATGGCAGGAAACTACATGAAATACGGAGCCGAAGAATCTACTTTTGGCAAAAAAACAGGCTGTGATTTAACCGTTGATTCACACGATTTATTAGCATTATGTGCGCCCAGAGCCACCTTTGTCAGTTATGGAATCCCAGAAAAAGGGGATGCTAAATGGCTCGACTCAAAAGGTAGTTATATGGCAACCGTGGCGGCTGGCTCGGTTTTTAAATTATTAGGCGTAAAAGATATTGGTGTTTCTAATGAGTATTTAACGGAACAAATGCCCGTTTATAATACCGATATGCTTGACGGACATTTGGCTTGGCGACAACACGATGGCGGTCATACCGATGCCCCAAATTTCAAATACTTTATCCCTTGGGCAAACAAGACTTTAAAATAAAATTTAAAAGAAATCATCATCATATACATAAATCTTATCATAACAATCTCATGGAAAATAATAGACGTAATTTTATAAAAACCGCTGCTGGCATTGTACTTTCATCAGGCATTGTACAGGAAATTTCGGCAAAGTCAAACATTATTGAAGCTCCTTATATTCACGAAAATATTGTTCCACGCATTCAATTTTCGGTAATTAATATCAATCACTCACACATTTACGGAATGGTTGATGCCGTTATTCGTGGGGGTGGGCAATTGGTTTCGGTATATGCCAAAGAGCCAGATTTATTGGCAAATTTTGTAAAAAAATATCCAACCGTAAAAACTGCTTCTGGTGAGAATGAAATTTTAGAAGATAAATCAATTCAATTGGTTTTGTCTTCGGGAATTGCCAGTGAAAGAGCTCCATTGGGAATACGAGTAATGAAGCATGGAAAAGATTTTCTATCGGACAAACCTGGCATTACTACGTTGGAACAGTTAGCCGAAGCACGAAAAGTACAAAAAGAAACCAAGCAGATTTATTCAATCATGTATAGCGAGCATTTTGAAAATAAAGCCACCGTAAAAGCAGGAGAATTGATAAAAGCGGGTGCTATTGGCAACGTCATTCAAACCATTGGTTTGGGGCCACATAAAATGAACACCAAATCTCGCCCTGATTGGTTTTTTGATAAAAATAAATTTGGCGGTATTTTAACAGATATTGGCTCTCATCAATGCGACCAGTTTTTGTTTTTTACGGGTTCAACCCAAGCCGAAGTGGTGGCATCGCAAATTGGAAATGTGCATCACCCAGAATATCCACTTTTTGAAGATTTTGGCGATATGATGCTCAAAGGAAACGGCGGAGCAGGTTATGTGCGAGTGGATTGGTTTACGCCCGATAGTATCAAAGTTTTTGGCGATGGTCGTCTCACAATCTTAGGAACGGAAGGTACTATTGAGCTACGGAAATACGTTGATATTGCCAAAAGCGATAAAGGAAGCAATCTATATTTGGCAAATAATAAAGAAACCATTTATATTGATTGCAATGATGTAAATTTACCTTTTGGAGAACAATTAGTGAATGATATTTTGAACAGAACCGAAACCGCCATGACCCAAGCCCATTGTTTTTTGGCAACTGAATTGGCTCTAAAAGCACAAAAAATGGCAAAGCGGTTGGAGGTGGTGAAATAGATTTTTTAATCATTATGCAGTGATAAAACAAAAAGGTTCAACTATGATTTATTCGTAGAACAAAGGATTCGTCATTTTGAAGGACGAATCATGTATAAACTGTAGAAGAACTAACAAAACAATGAAAATAAATATTCTTCAAATCGTCTTATTGTTCCTGATTATGACCACAACTAATGCTCAAAATTTTGATTTTGAAGGTCATCGAGGTTGTCGAGGATTGATGCCCGAAAACACGATTCCTGCCTTCAAAAAAGCCCTTGATTTAGGGGTCACTACTTTGGAATTAGATGTTTGTATTTCCAAAGACCATCAAGTAGTGGTTTCGCATGAGCCGTATATGAATTCATTATTTTGCTCAAAATCCGATGGCTCGCCCGTAACAAAGGCGGATGAAAAAACGTTGAATCTTTACACGATGAATTATGCAGAAATCAAGCAATACGATTCGGGAATTCGGGGGAATATTTTGTTTCCAGAACAGCAAAAACTGGCTACGCATAAGCCCCTTTTGAGTGAGATGATACAGGCTTGTGAGGCGTATATCAAGGAGAAAAAATTGAAACCCGTTAAGTATAATATTGAGATAAAATCTGAAGTGACAGAATATGGCATATCTCAGCCCAAGACTATCGAAGAATTCTCGGGTTTGGTCTATCAAGAAATCATAAAATACTTAAAACCTGAGCGAGTAATTCTACAAAGTTTTGATTTTAACGTGCTGAAATACTGGAAGATACAGATGGATGCCAAGAAATATAAACGAGTAACTTTATCGGCTTTGGTAGAAAATGAAATGGTTGACCCAAGTTTGGCTAAATTAGGATTTAACCCAGATATTTTTAGTCCGTATTATAAAAATTTGACTCAAAAAAGAGTAGATATATGCCATGAAAAAGGCATAAAAGTTGTGCCGTGGACAGTGAATACCGTGGAAGATATAAAAGCTATGAAAGCTTTGGGTGTTGATGGACTGATTACGGATTATCCTGATAGGTTTGTTCGTGATTAAAGGTGTGGCAAATCTCGAAATAAATAGTTATATTTGAATAGAAAAAATAAAATAAACACATGATTATTTCAGAAGTTTTTGGTGATATTGCCGAGGTGATAGCACAAATGAATCCTCAGCAAATTATTAATTTGAAAGCTCCAAAAGGCATTTCAGAGCGTGTGGAAGAACTTATTTCCCGAAAAAAGGATGGTATAATTAGTATTGATGAATCAATAGAATTAGAGCGTTTTTTAGCCCTTGATTTATTTATAAGTTTAACCAAAGCAAGAGCCAGAAAAATAATTATGTCATGAGTAAAAGGAGACTATAGGTTTTTTTTTAATTGAAAACTAATCAATTTACCACGCTATTAATGAGACAACTATTTTACTTATTTATAATACTTATTTTATGTGGTTTTTCAATTATTGTTCCCAGAGATACTATATGGAAAGTTGAAGGTTCAGAAAAGTATTTTAAGATTATTCAGAATAGTAATTTTAAAGATTGTCCAAATATTCAATTTTCAAATGATACTATAATTTCAACACTATATCTTAATACCGATAAAATTTCTTTTGCATTTGATGAATCATCAATCAAAATTGAAGCGGTTGAAGAAGCTTCTCCATATTTTGAAAAATATGGATTTTCTTTTAAAATGAGTATCAAAAAATTGAAAGGTAAAAATATTGGTTCAGAGGAAATAATGATTAGTCTGAAAGAAGATAAAGAGGCCAAGAAACGCAGAAAACAGAATAAAGATAATTTTGATTTTTCTGATATAATAAGTTTTACTATTTTGAAAACAAGGAAAATTAATGCTGAAAATGGTAAATCGTCTGTAATCGTTGTTGCAGATATCAACAGAGGAATAAGGTCATTTTATCCTTCGCAACTTTCCACAAAATAAGAATTAAATAATGTTTCAAAATTCTTAGGTCATTAAAACAAAAATGCTCTCCTTCCCAAACGCCAAAATCAACATCGGCTTATCCATTACTGAAAAATGCCCAGATGGTTTTCATAATCTCGAATCATGCTTCTATCCCGTGGGTTGGAGCGATGTTTTGGAGATTATACCCGCAAAAAAAATATCCTTCAAAAGTACAGGTATTGAAATTCCCGGAAATCCCGATACAAATCTTTGTTTAAAAGCCTATCATCTTGTTAGTCAGGATTTTAAACTTCCTCATGTGATGATTCATTTGCACAAAATTGTACCCATTGGGGCGGGTTTGGGCGGTGGTTCAGCAGATTGTGCCTTCACGATTAAAACTTTAAACGAACTTTTTGAGTTAAATATGAGTGTGAAAACCATGGAAAATTACGCCCGACAATTAGGCAGTGATTGTGCCTTTTTCATTCAAAATAAACCAAAATTTTGTTTCGGGAAAGGTGATGAATTTGAAGAAATAAAAGTTGATTTATCCGATAAATTTATCGTTTTGGTTAATCCAAATATTCATATTTCAACGGCTGAAGCCTATTCGGGCGTAAAACCTCAAAAAGCAAATATTGATTTGAGAGATATATTACAAAAGCCTGTAAGCCAATGGGTTGATGTAGTAAAAAATGATTTTGAAAACCACCTTTTACTCAAATATCCAGTTATTGAAACTATCAAAAAATCCTTGTACACACACGGGGCTGCATACGCCAGCATGACGGGTTCGGGCTCAACAGTTTTTGGAATTTTTGATACAGAAGTTGATTTGAAAGAAACCTTTGCCAATTACTCAGTGTGGCAGGGGAAAATGTAACACGGAAATCCTTTCCCGTGTAATAGTAAAATTGAAAACACGGGAAGAGATTCCCGTGCATACCCAATATGCAACGAAGAGAACCTTTTAAATTTATGCTTCAACTCGCCATCTTTGGTAGCGGGTTGATGTTTTTGTTTTTACTAACTTCATACTTAAACTTAGAACGCCCCAATGCAGGTTTTGCTAAGATAGAAATTCCCCAAATCTTTTGGGTAAGTACGCTTTTAATAGTCATTAGTAGCCTGACTTTGCACCTTGCTAATATCTATTTCAAGGAAGATAAATATCTGAATTACAGAGTATTGATGGGGATAACATTGTCATTGGGAGTGGCTTTTATTATACTTCAACTCATAGGTTGGCAACAATTATTCACACAAAGTGGAGACGTTAGAAATTCAAAAGGATTCATCTATATGCTTTCGGGGCTACACATTTTTCATATCTTGATTGGCTTATTTTTCCTAATAAAAATCTTCGTGGAAGCCCTCAAAAGAATGTCTTACATAGAGTCGTTTATTTATTCTGTAAATCCTCCTAATCAACTAAAAATCAATCTTATTATCTTCTACTGGCACTTTGTGGATGTGTTGTGGATTGTGCTTTTTGCGTTTTTGCTGTGGCGGAATTAAATAGCTGTCAGCAATTGGCGGTTGGCTTTTGGCTAAAAGTACGAAGAACCGATTGCTGAAATCCGAAATCCGACATCTAAATAATTACCTCAAATCGTTAAATTAAACTCATAGATTTTCAAATAAGCAAAAATTGTCGTAATTTTGTCTTGCAAATAACAACATCAACGTTTTTTGCCATGTTAGACTCATCAAAGTTCCTTTTTGAAGCCCTCACTTACGACGACGTGCTTCTCCTACCTGCCTATTCAGAAGTCCTTCCACGTGAAGTTACCACGCACACACGACTAACCAAAAACATTACGCTCAACGTACCAATTCTTTCGGCGGCAATGGATACCGTTACCGAAGCAGCTTTGGCGATTGCTATGGCTCAAAGTGGTGGAATCGGCATTATT
>JANPGQ010000268.1:0-7369 GCA_031423975.1 Cytophagales bacterium
CCTCTTAGGCAAATTGTTGCTTCCTTACGCTTTTGATTCTTTGTAAAAAGTTTAAGTTTTATTATTTACCGCCATAAATTCTAAAACTAAAACTCTCTTCAAATCGTGTCTTTCAGCTTTCGTTACCGCCATAACTCTCGCTGTTTGACATTACAAAATTAGTAGGAATATTTGAATGTAAATACATTAATGATATAATTTTTCCAAGAATTACACAAAAAAAGAATATATGGTATATACTATTAAATAAAGATGACCACTTTTTTCTTTATACGTTTATCAAACACTATTTTGCTTTTAAATACGATTTTAGCAAATATACTCAATTATTTATCTATAAATTAATGTCAATCGTGGATATTTTTACACAAACAACGAAATTAAATGCTGTAATATTTCAAGAAAAATACCTTAACAATTCGCATTAAATTTTCTACTTTGGGAAGGATATTTTGGGGCTTGGCGGATTTGGAGAAAGGACAAAAATAAAGACTCAGTGCATAGCTCTGAGCCTTTACGCAATCCGCCTAAGTAGTTATCTTTCGGGAAAATTCCCGCAAACCATTGGCTTGAATGTCTTTTATATATTGAAAATCTGATTTTAAAATGTAATCAAATATATTTTTTAGCTTTTAGGTAAACGCAAAAAGACAACACTCCAGCCTTGTGTCCTTTTATTGGGGCAACGGAAGGTTGGAATCTTGTCTCATTTTACTTGGCGGAAAATTGTTTTAAAAAATAAGGATTAATGTGGCAACTAAGTGGCGGCTCAGCTACCAGAAGGATGTAGCTGGCGGGCTACCTCCAAAGATTGAAAGTACAAAATGGCGGTCTAATACAATCAAATATTATTGTTTTGCAAAACAAAACGACAGACAGTCGTAAACTTTACAAAAATAAATGCACTCTAAATCAACAGAGCGTTGCCAAGAAATTTATAAGGATTTAAACAAAGAGGAAAATGTATGCAAAAGCCAATTAGACAGGAGCAATATTTTCTCAATCCTAACATCTGGCGGGACGTATGTTGAGTAATTATTAAATGACAAAGATTATGCCAAAAAAACTTTATGAATGTAAAATAAGAAATAAATATATGGAAGCGACTAAAAATGTGGAAGTTATGGAAAGATGTTTTGTGTAGAAAAAATAGAAAAAAACCGCATAATTGAAATAAACCGTATAAAAATAAAAAACTATCATTTGTCAAGTTTCATGCCAAATAACAATGAAACCCCAAAGTCTATCGACAATGGGGTTTCGTTTCACGAGTCGGGATTATCCCGATAGCTAATCACTAACAACTCTTAGGCAATCACGTGAATATAAAAGAGCCGCCACTCAATTATAATCATCGTATTTTTTGAATCAATTAGAAAATCCTTCCGCCAAATTCAGTTCTTTTTGATTCGGTAATTATTTTTAGAATTGAGTTAAAAATCCTTCCGCCAAATTCATTTCTTCTCAATTCTGCCACGTATTTCAGAGGTCTTTTCCCCGTCAATAATTGTGTTGTATTGTTCTGTATCTGTTATTATAACGGAGGTACAAATTAAAAGTCACAGGCATTTTGAAAGAATTTTTGATGTGATTTTTCTAAGAAAATACCGACCTGATAATCTTACGCCTATCACAAAAATTTATCTATCGACCTTAAATTAAGGGTTAAATTTTATTGAAAAAAAATTATCTACGTTGGAAGTTTTTTAGTTTTTGAGCATAAAAATATTGGTATGGGTAAGCTAAGATTTCAAATAATTTTTGAAAAAATCTTCCGTATTGGAATAATTTGGAGGGAAATACGTGGGTTTCATTGTGCTGAATACCTTTAATCATGGCTTTTGCCACTTCTTCGGGCGTATGGGCGGGGAAAGGAATGGGAACATCGTTCCGAGAGAAATCGGTAGAGCGATTGAAGAAATTAGATTTGGTGGCAATAGGATAAATCAAAGAAAGGTGTCCAAGGTCTTGATTTTCAAAACGATAGGCATCTTCAAACCGATCAAGGGCAGCTTTAGTGGCTCCGTAAAGTGCAAAACCCGGGATTGCTACTTTCGCCATTGCGGAGGCAGTCATCATCACGAAATATTCTCGTCCAATATTCAATTCTTTCATTTTCTGAAAAGAATATATCGGAGCAAAAACATTTACCTGAAAAATCCTTTCAATGCGTTGCCAATCGGGCGTTGAGATTTCTTCGTAATAAGCAAAACCAGCATTGGCGATAAAAATATCAATCGTTGAAAATTGAGCTAAGGCAAACTCAAAAAGGTTATCAATTTCAGCTTGTTTTGAAACATCACAGAAATAAGGAATGACTTTATCAGAAACAACATTCACCTCATTCAAATCAACCGCCAAAATTTTAATTCCTTCACATTCAAGCAATTGCAACAACAGAGCCTTGCCTATTCCCGATGCGGCCCCCGTGAGGATTATGTTTTTATGTTGAATGACCACTTATCGTATTTCTTTTTAAATCTTAAAATAACTAACCTCTCTTTCCTATTTATGCGGTTACAAAATAGTTTTTCTTTACAATTGGCACATTAAAAGTCATGTTAAAATCCTTCACTTGCATGGTCAAAAGTGGCGTTGCTTTAGACAAATCTGGAAAGAAATTTTTATCAACTATTACTGATTTCATGGTTGCCAATGTAGCTTTTCCTTTTGCCGTTGGATTGGTGATAATGAGGTCTTTACGCAATTTTTGTACAACATTAAAAGGAAATATTTTAGTGGTCAATGGAAAGGAAATAAAACCTTTTTTAAAATTTGCTTGGAAGAATTCTTTACCCTCAATTTTTACCGAAATATCTTCTGAACCATCGGCGTTTTGAATCCAATCAAAATCGGCAAATTCCTTGGGGATTCCCCAATTTTCGATACCATTATACACACTATCCCGACTGGAAACGTAGATTTTGGAAATAGAAAATACCTTTTTCCAATCGAAAGTAAACATTCCAGGAATAAACAATAACTCTCGATACGGACCAACGGCAGAGGTTTTATAATCCACCAACATCACCGTTCCGACATAACCTAAGAATCTATCTTGCTGAAAATCAGCCAAGAAACCATATTCATCTACAAAATTCTTTGAGAATTTATAGACCATGATGTAGGCATTACCCGTGAGATTCCACGGGGCTGGGGCGATTTTTATGTCGGGGAGATGATACATATTATTCTTTTGTACAATTTTTAAATTTTCGGAACTGTTAGCATCGATTTAATATAAAGCCCCTTAAAATTGATATTTAAGGGGCTTTATTAATTTTAAAATTGAAAGTTAAATCAACTATTTAACGATTTCTATTTTAGTAATTTCAAACAATTCACCACAATTTGCTTCATTCAATCCTGGGGTAATTCTAATTTCACCACTAAAGACTACTTTTAGTTCATTTTTCTTATAACATTGGGGTAAATTAATTGCTGACAAGCTATTCAATTTAGTTGTTTCCAAGTCTGGAATAAGGCAATAATTTGAATCATTCTGTTTCGATATTTTTCCCTTAATATTATCAACACGTTGTTTGATTTTCATAGTCAAGGAATCTCTTTTATCATTACATTTCCCCCAAATATTTAATTTTGTGTCAATAATACAATATGTCCAATCTACTTTGTCTAAACTTATGTTTTCACATACATACACTGGCTCTTCTATCTTGCCACAAGATAAAATAGATACTCCCAAAAGGAGAAAAAACAATTTTGTTTTCATAATTACGTAGAATTTTGATATAAATATACTGTAAATTTTCTAAAATCAAATCCGTATTTACATCTTCTCTAATTCCTAAATAACAAGAAATTATCATTTCAAATATAACCCCAAATATCCTCCCATTTCCTCCTGAATCTTCCTCGCCTCCTCCCCTGCCTTCTGGGCAAAATCTTTTTCGGTTGAAGCATAAATAATTCCTCTCGAAGAATTGACTAATAGTCCACAATGCGAATTTATTCCGTATTTTGAAACCTCTTCTAAACTTCCGCCCTGAGCCCCAACACCTGGCACTAACAAAAAATGTTCGGGTGCGAGCTTACGTATATGGGTCAGCATATCTGCCTTGGTTGCCCCTACCACGTACATCAGTTGCTCGTCAGTTGCCCATTCTTGCGATTTTTGGATTACCTCTTCAAATAATTGTTTATCATTTTCAAGGCGTAAATTTTGAAAATCTTTACTACCTCTATTAGACGTTAAAGCCAAGAGAATCACCCATTTATCAGGAAAATCAAGGAATGGTTTCACCGAATCTTCACCCATGTAAGGAGCAACGGTTACGGAGTCAAAATCAAGTCCCGAAGAATTTTTATCGAAAAAAGCCCTTGCGTATAGTCCAGAAGTATTACCAATATCGCCCCGTTTGGCATCTGCAACGGTGAAGCATTCTTTAGGTATATACTCCAACGTTTTTTGCAAACTTTCCCAGCCCTTTGCTCCCATAGCTTCATAAAATGCAATATTGGGTTTATAAGCCACCGCATATTGATGAGTAGCCTCAATTATCTGACGATTGAACTCAAAAATGGGGTCTTTTTCGCTCAATAAATGTTTAGGAATTTTCTGAATATCAGTATCTAAACCTACGCAGAGGTAAGAATTCTTTTGTTTGATTTGCTCAAATAGTTGGGCTTTTGTCATGTGGGAAGGAAATCGAATTTGCTATTTTTAACGATTAATCTTAATTTTGTGGACAATATTAATACAAAGTTAAAAAGATTTAATCATCTCCTCTCAATAATGCAATTCAAACCCCACCAGATTTCAGGATTAATCGAGTGTATTCCCACAAAATTTGAAGACGAAAGAGGACTTTTTTATGAGTCTTACAATCAAAAACTGTTTGCCACAAATGGAATTACAGAAGACTTTGTGCAGGATAATTATTCGTGGTCAAAGAAAGGCGTAGTCAGGGGTTTGCATTTTCAGTATGCACCCCATGCACAAGGAAAATTGGTACGTTGTATGACGGGTAAAGTGATAGATGTGGTTGTGGATATTCGTAAAGATTCCCCTACTTATGGACAGCATGAGAAGTTTATTTTGGATTCAGCCATTGGTAATATGCTTTACGTGCCAGCAGGTTTTGCTCATGGATTTGTGGCAATGGAAGAGACTATTTTCGTCTATAAATGTACTGATTATTGGCATAAAGCCTCAGAATCAGGCATAATTTACAATGATACTGATTTGAATATTGACTGGGAAGTAGCCAATCCGATAGTTTCAAGTAAGGATTTAGTGTTGCCGAAGTTTTCAGAAATATGAGTTATGAGTTATGAGTTATGAGTTATGAGTTATGAGTTAAAATGAAGCCGATTTTGAGAATTATAGTTCAAAATTCATAGTTTTTCTTTTATCACTCATCATTTATCACTCATAACTCATCACTAAAAAAATCACATTCTCAATTTTTCAATCTCTCTAATCACATTTACGATACCTTTCAATGGAATTTTTACCCAGTCAGGGCGATAACTTATTTCGTAACCCAATTCATAAACTGCCTTCTCCAAGAGATAAATCAACATCAAAAAGTTTATTTCATTATTATTCTTAAACAGTGGATGCGGATTTCCGAACGTTTCCAGATATTTTTCCATATAAGTTTGCTGAATCAATTTGTACCAACGGTCAGCGGCAGTTTGTACTCGCACGGGGTCAAATTTAGCCGTTGCAGGATCATTGAACATTTTGGCTGAAATGGCATAATGATAACTCCGAATCATTCCTGCTACGTCCTTCAGGGGTGAATGCTTAATCTTACGGTCGGTGATGGAACTTTCAGGTTCTCCTTCAAAATCTATGATTATATAATCATTTTTAGTGGCTAAAACCTGCCCTAAATGATAATCTCCGTGAATCCTAATCCTTTGAGAATAAATCTCTCTCGTAAGAATATCCTTCGTAAAATCATCAATTAATTCTTTCGCTTCCATAAAATCCCAAGCTAATTTTTGGGTTACGGAGTCGATGATTTTGGCATAACTATCAATCAAAAGATTATAGCGTCTTTCTAATAAATCAGACAAACGTTTATGAATAAATTGTCTATAATCATCATTAAAATACTCAGGAGCAAACATTTCATTGGCTTCGGGAGCGTAGAGAGCCAAGTGCATTTCGGCAGTTCGTTTTGCTAAGAGTTCTACTTGGTCGAAAACAGATTCTTTAATACAAAATGTTTTATCCGTAAAGCAATCCACAAATGCATCAAGTTGTTCGCCCGTTTGCACCCAACTATCGGCTTCATTTTCCACCATTCTTTGCATCATTCCCAACGTAATGTCGGGCTTGCCTTCACGCTTCCAAATCACACTACCCGCAAAAGCAGGAATATACGCAAAATTTGAGTTTTCAGTAATAAATTCAACCATATCCACTTCGGGATTGGTTTCTGAGAATAATTTCCGGTAAAGTTTAAGGAAATATTTATTCCCAAAAGTCATTGCAGAATTAGAAGAATCAACGGGTAAAACTCTGGAAGAAATAGGGGCTTTGATGTCCTCACCCGATAAACCTTTACCTCGTATAAAGTCGATTTTACCATTTTCTTGTTGTGAAACGGTATCGCTATGAGCAACGTGTTGAAAAAGGGATTGCTGAAATCTTTCATCATAGATGGCATCAACCACCAAACCTCGTTTTTCGTTGATATAAGCCAACGTAATGATGCCTTTAGGGGCAATATCTTGACTTACCGAAGAATCTATAAACGATACAGGAAGTAAATAATTATCCGTTTCACCATCTGCATATTTTACCTCCACGATAAAAAGTAGAGCCATAGAATCCTTGATAGGGATTTCGATAGAAAATTTAATTTTGAATTTATCCTGAATTCGAGCCTTGCCCGCAAACCACCGGCAGGTATTCATATACGGAGGCAACACGCTCATTTCAAATTCGTGCATTAATTCTTCATCATACTGAATGTCTTTCCAAGCCTGCTTTGAGGTCAGTGAGGTTGTGTTGTCTTTCATATCTTTCAAAAATGGTATTATTCAGTCCTAAATTTAGAATATATTTAGATACAAAAAAAAGCAGTTTGTAAATTATATAAATATTTTCAAAAAAAATAAAAATTTGTACTATCCTAAGTTTTTGATAATCAAGGCATTTTGTTTTTTTGGGGAAAATATTTCATTTTTTTATTTGTAAGAACTTGTCAATTAAAAAAATCGCCGTACCTTTGCACCACGAAAAAACGAAAAAAGATTCAAAAAATCAGAAACGTTTTTAACCCAATGGTCCGTTCGTCTAGGGGTTAGGACACGTCCCTTTCACGGATGAAACACGGGTTCGATTCCCGTTCGGACTACAATTTCATAATTCACTTAGTATTACAAAACG
>JANPGQ010000269.1:0-13161 GCA_031423975.1 Cytophagales bacterium
GAAAAAGAAGTAAAACAAGGATATATTTTGACTTGCGTGGCTCATCCTAAAACAGCGGGTGTAGTGATTGAAGTGGAGTAATCACTACATAGAGAGGTTAGGAAGGATAGGATAATTAGATATTTAAAACGATTTAGTAGATTAATTAGGGATATTTCGTCCCATTTGTGATAACCAAAAACAAAAATATGATTTTAGAACTTGCAACTATAGATATTAAAGCCAAGAAAAACGAAGAATTTGAAGCTGCTTTGGTACAAGCCCAAGAGGTTTTAGTAACGGCAAAAGGCTACGTAAAGCACGAATTCAAGAAGTGTGTAGAACAACCAAACCGTTACATTTTATTGATAACTTGGGAAACCTTGGAAGACCATACCAAAGGTTTCAGAGAATCAGTTTTATTCCAAAGATGGAGAATTATTATTGGTCCATATTTTGATAAAGCTCCCGTGGTTCAGCACTTTGCGGTTATTTAAGCTAATCCCATTCAATACAAAAAGCTCCTGTTTTATTAATTACAGGAGCTTTTTGTATTTTAAACCAATCTTTTTTATTTCTTCTCTCCAAACTCTTTTAATTGGTCTTCACGAAGAGTTGGGTATTTGATGCCAAGGTGTTCGAGATAGCTTTTGTATTTTGTGGGGTCATAATAAAGCTTACTCATCTGCGGTCTGAATTTCTCCATAATTTCTTTATTAAGATTAATTGCAGGTTTATCTGTCATCGAAATTAATGGTGTGTATTTAATTTCTTTGGTCTGTTCCTTATTATAATATTCCCACGCATTTTTAATCACTTCTGGTTTCATCAACATATCCAGTAAAGTCAAAGCCTCCACTTTTGCACCGGCTGTACAGCCTTTATGGGCAATTGGCGTTGCCATGGTGATAGCATTCGCCCAATGGTGTCCCGGCATTCCCGGCATATTGGAAGGATAACGCAAAACCACCGTTGGCAATGCCCATGAAATATCAGCAATATCATCTGAACCCGCTTGACGAACAATTGAGGATGAAAATACAGGCTCTGCCACAGTATCGAGTTTCATGGCCAAACCCTCAATCTTGGGAGCGCCCAATTCCTTTTGTGATGCCTTCGCCAAAAGCATATCTTCGTCAGACCATTTGGGCAAACCCACTCTTCTGATATTTCCATAGACGGTTTCGGCAATTGGTTTGTTAAAATGTCCTGGCCAAGCACTTCCTAAAATCTCATAGGTAAATTTCGTATCCGTCATCATCGCCGCACCTTGCGCTATTTTCAATCCATTTTCAAATAAATTTTTAATTTTAGGATAAGTACGTTCTCTAAAATAGTACCAAACGGCCGCTTTTGAAGGCACTACATTTGGTTGGTCGCCACCATCGGAAATAACATAGTGCGAGCGTTGCGTGGTTTCAAGGTGTTCACGCTTAAAATTCCAGCCAACGTTCATTAATTCAACTGCATCCAATGCACTTTTACCCCGCCAAGGAGCAGCGGCAGCATGAGCAGACGAACCTTCAAAATAAAACTTCACCGATACTAAACCATTGTTCCCTGCATCTCCCCAAGAAACCCCCAAATTATCGCCTACGTGGGTAAAAATACAGGCATCAACATCTTTGAAATAACCATCACGCACGTAAATGGCTTTGGCTCCTACTTGCTCTTCCGCCACTCCGGGCCACAAAACAAGTGTACCCGATAATTTTTCACGTTCCATAATTTCTTTGACTGCCAAAACCGCCGTCAAATTAAGGGCTTGACCAGAATTATGCCCTTCACCATGCCCTGGAGCTCCTTCTATGATGGGAGCTTTATAAGCAACTCCCGGTTTTTGAGATGCTTTTGGAATACAGTCAATATCCGAACCAATGGCAATAACGGGTTTTCCCGAACCCCATTTTGCTAACCAAGCCGTTGGCATTTCTGCAATACCTCTTTCGATGGTAAATCCATTTTTTTCGAGAATTTCGGTTAGATAACGTGACGTTTCAAATTCTTGAAAACCCAATTCCGCAAAACTGAAAATCATATCGTTGACATCAGCCGTAAACTTTTGGCGGTCGTCTATTTTCTGAATTACCTCTTGTTTGAGCAATTCGAGTTTATCGGGTGGAGGAGTGGATGATTTTTTCTTCTTTTGGGAAAATGCCGATGTACTTACCAGAAGCGCCAAAATAATAATAAAGCTTTTTTTCATGTGGTTTTAGATTAGGATGAATAAAAAAATAGTCTAAGAAATTCATATCTTAATACGAACTTCTTAGACTAAATTAATCATTTTTGGCTTATCAAATGAGCCTTTCTATACAAATTTTGAACATTTAAGCTGAAATACTCAAAGGTTTACTTTGTTCCTTTCTTTATCGACTGATAAATCACTTCATTGATATTCGTTCTCACGTTCAAATCTGATAATTTTGAGTTGTTGCGGGTTGGGTAAACTCGGTTGCAAAGGAAAACATAGACTAATTGTTGTTCGGGATCCACCCATGTGTATGTACCCGTGAAGCCCGAATGACCAAAACTGCTTGGGCTGGCACTGGCAGCGGCACTGATACCCGCACGTTTGCGGTCGGGTTTATCGAAACCTATTCCTCGGCGACTATTTTCTTCTACCGAAAATGGATAACTTGTCCACTCGTTTAAGGTGCTCTCTTTTAAATATCTTTTACCCCCGTAAAAGCCTTTCTGCATATACATTTGCATCAATTTACCCAAATCTTGGGCAGTGCCGAAGAGTCCAGCGTGTCCCGAAATTCCGCCTAACATTGATGCTCCTTCGTCATGCACTCGTCCGTGAATGAGATTTTTGCGGTAGAGTGAATCGTATTCGGTGGGTACAATTCTACTCAATGGAAATTGCTCTCTGGGGTTGTAAGTCAGCGTATTTGCTCCCAAGGGTTTATAGAAAGTCTCTTTCAAAAATGTTGGGAAATCTTTACCCGTGAGCCTTGGAATGATTTGCGGATAGAGATAATACGATAAATCTGAATAAACGTATTCTTTTTTCTCACGCAAGGGCGAATCTTCAATGGCTTTAAAAAGCGTTCTATCATAATCTTTATGCAACCATAAATTATCCGCTACTTGAATATTGAAATCTGCCGAAGGTTTATCCGAGAAAGTTTTTGGTTTCCAAATGGTAGGGTCTTTAGCCAGATTTACGCAATCTCTCCAGAGGTTTTTATCGGTTTGAATAGCGGCACACATTCTTTGCATTGCCTTCTTTTTTCTGAATAATTTATCCCAAAACGTAATGGTATATTTATCAGAATACTTCTCTTTGTAAATCTTACTTGCCAAGACCATTTTGGTAGAATCTATACAATCCATCCAAAATGGAATCCATGCTTTTAGGCGAGCTTGGTGAGTCAGGATGTCTTTGTACACTAAACCAGCTTTGTTAGAGTTTTGCCAGGTTGGCATCAAGTCCCCCATGGTATTATTTACCGTAAATTTCCCTTCATCTTCCATCTTCATCATGGCGGGTACTGAGGTACTGATTTTGGTGATAGAAGCCAAGTCGTAGAGGTCGGTAGTTTTCACTGCATCGGTTCCTTCGTAGGTTTGTTTTCCGTAAGCTTTGTGTAAAATTACTTTGCCATTTTTGGCTACGAAAACCACTGCTCCAGGAGTTGCTTTACGCTTAATTGCCTCATTTACAATAGAATCTACTTTAAAATTTAAAAATTCAGAATCTATCCCCACGTTTTCGGCAAGGGCATATTGGAATCTTTGATTAGCTTGTGTTGTGATACCATCATTATATCTGAAAGTCATATTTACCGAAACTGGTAACTTTCCTTTTGCGCCAATTCCACCGAAAATTAGCTCCGCAGCAGCTACTGATTCGTGCATTTGAGGACTTTCTTGGTAGGAAATCATCAAGGCTTTAGCTTTGTCTAAATTCTCGAATTTTGATAAAGTATAAGCATTTGAAAATAAAGAAACCACCGTTTTAGGAGAATTAGCAAATTCTTTTACCAAGGTCTGAATTTTAGGATTGATGCTATAATTTTTCGCAGGACGAACCGATTGTCCGTTAACTGCCATCAAAACTAAATTATAATTTTTCAAAGATTCACGTACTTTCTGAATGGCAGTTTCATCCGAATTTTCATCTAAATTAAAATGCTGAACATCAGTATAATTGGAAAGCATTTTTTGAAAATCAGTCGGAGATTTTGAGCCAAAACTTGGATTGCCGATATTCAAGGATGCAATGCGTAAAGTATCTAAATTTTGAAGGGGAAGAATATTATCCGTGTTTTTCAAAAGCGTAATAGTTTCTTCGGCAAATTGACGATTGAGAGCTTCTGATTTCTTCGGGTTCAAATCCGTAATCAAATTTTTGATTTCAATGGGTTTATATTTATCCAAACCCGCCCAAGCTTTTGCCGTCAGAATTCTTTTTACTCTAAAATCAATGTCAGCTTGTGCAATTTCGCCTTTTTCCAAAGCCTTCTTGATGGCATTAAAAGCGGCGGGTACATCCACAAAAGTTTCCAAAACATCATTACCCGCCAAAATAGCTTTTACATTAGCTGTTCCTTCGGGAAAAAACTTTACCGCCCCTTGCATATCCATCGCATCAGTAAAGACTAAACCTTTGAAATTCAAATCTTTACGCAATAAATCTGTCACAATTTTTTGCGACATTGTGGAAGCTAAATTTTTAGTGGTATCCAACGAAGGAATACTCAAATGTGCTACCATCACACCTTGCAATCCATTTTTTATGAGTTCACGATAAGGGAAAAGCTCGAGGGAATCCAAGCGGTTACGATTGTGCGGAATCACGGGTAAATCTGTGTGCGAATCTACACCCGTATCGCCATGCCCAGGAAAGTGTTTTGCGGAAGTGATGATACCACCTTTTTGTAGCCCACGCATATATGCAAGGGCTTTTTGGGTAACTTTCTCACGGTTTTCTCCAAAAGAACGGAAATTAATTACGGGATTGTTAGGGTTATTATTGATATCCACCACGGGAGCATAATTTACGTGAACACCCATGCGTTTGCACTGTTCGGCAAGTTGCAAACCCATTTCTTCCAAGAGGTTTTCATTGCCTTGCATCGCCCCCAAAGTCATTTGATACGGGAAACGGATAGTGCTATCCAAACGCATTTCCATACCCCATTCCAAGTCCATGCCAATCATTAATGGAACACGGCTCATGGCTTGTATCTTATTGACTAACAGAGCCTGAGCCGTTGGACGATTGCGAAAAAGCACGAATCCACCCACGTGATAATCTCGGACAATTTTGTAAAAACGAGCGGTATCATACTCATAAGAATAGTTGCCACGGGGCATCATTAATTGCCCTATTTTTTCATCTACCGAAAGCGTATTAAAAACTGAATCCACCCAACGGAGATTGGCGTTTGGGAACAGATTGTCTGGGCTTGGTGCTGTCTGTGACGATACAGAAAATGGTAATTGGGATAATAAAATAATTGTGATTGCGATGAAGCGAATTGATTTCATTTGGGATTCAGATTTTTGTTGAAAGTATTTTAAAACCGCAAAGACGCTATGACACGAAGAAAATTAGAAATTCATTGCGTCCTTGCGACTTTGCGGTAAAAATAAGAGTGGGTATTATTTTCAACCATTAGTTTGTATCGCAATTTACGGAAATCCCATCTATTAACCCAAGCCCATCATTTATGAATCTTGGATGGATTATTGAATTTTTATGTAGAAATTTGGTATTTAGGGGCAAATAATCGGTAACCAATCACTAATCAATGACTGTAATTCATTACGAAGATATTTTTCTGATATTCCAAGGCATGATGTTTATGATGCTTGTTTATATTGGTTTGCAGAATTATTTCACTCGTTACGAAGCCTATTGGTACTATTTCTTTCATATTCTTTGCTGGATTCTATATTTCAGTGTTCGCAACGAAATCTTTATTGATTGGGCAAATAATCCTAAAAAACAGCCTCTCATTGATTTCCTGTGGGATTTTCATCGAGTTGGTTTCCCGATGATGTCGTATATTTTTTATTATCGTTTTGCTTCTCAGGTTTTAGAATTCCCTGCGGCGTTTCCCAAACTCAATAAAATTGTTAAGTTTGTTCAAGGTATTTTATTGATTTATGTGGTTTTTTTATTGGTAATGGCTTTATTTTTTCCAAAATTTCAAGAACACGCTTGGTACGAAATATTACATACCATTGCTCGTATATTTGTGGCTTGTGCTTCCATTTATATGATGGTTAAAATATATCTGTCAAAAGATACCTTACGATGGTTTTTTACAATAGGCTCAATTTTCTTGTTATTTTTTGGACTAACTGCTATGATTATGACCATTTTATATACTGAAAATAGTGGAAGAGAATTTTGGCGAATACCCCTTTTTTATATGCACGTTGGGGTAATTTCTGAAATCATTTGTTTATCATTAGCACTGAGTTACAAGAACAAAGTGGTTGAAAATCAGAAACTTACGGCTGAACAAAGTTTGCAATTGGAGCGTGAACAAAGGGAAGTGGAGTCATTGAGAATAGATTTGGAAAAACAAGAATTGAGTCGGCAAATGACGGTTTTGCGGATGCGGGCATTGCGAAGCCAAATGAATCCACATTTTTTGTTTAATAGTCTGAATGCCATTCAAGAATGTATCATTACCAATCAGACGGATGCGGCGGTGATGTATTTGGCAAAATTTTCTAAATTAGTGCGTTTAATTTTGGAAAATTCTGACCAACAAACCATTCCTCTTTCTCGGGAAATAGAAACCTTAAAGTTGTACTTAGACGTTGAATCGCTACGTTTTACGCATTCATTTTCTTATAATATTGACGTAAAAACCGATATTGACCCTGTGCTGATAAGTATTCCGCCGATGTTGGTTCAGCCTTATGCCGAGAATGCCATTTGGCACGGATTACTCAATAAACAAGGCGAAAGAGTTTTGAAAATAACCTTTGAATCAGACGAAGAATCGCTTTTTGTGTGTATTGAAGACAATGGGGTTGGTAGAAAAAAATCTGCTACTTTTGATAGCCCCATGAAGAAAAGTAAGACTTCAATGGGGATGAAACTCACGAGCGAACGCTTGGACGTACTGAATGAGTTGAACCCCGACCAAGCCTTTGTGGAAATTCAAGATTTGGTAGATGCGAAAGGAAAAGCGGCAGGGACTTGCGTGAAATTGACTTTACCTATCTGACGGTAAACGGTTACTTTCGGTACACGGTGAACGGTAAAAGGTAAACGGATTTGGAAGAGAATAAACATTTTGATTTTCCGTATTCTTCATTCAAAGCCTTCTCCATAATACTGTTTACCTTGAACCGTTTACCGTGTACCATTAAAACCGTTTACCGAAAAATTATGGAAAAATTAACTACTCTAATCATTGACGACGAACTCAAAGGGCGAAATTTGCTGAATGAGTTGGTGAAAAGATACTGCCCCGATGTAGAAGTTTTAGGCTTGGCTCAAAGTGCCACCGAAGCCATTTCTTTGATTCGGCAACTAAAGCCCGATTTTATCTTTTTGGATATTCAAATGCCCGAAATCAATGGTTTTCAGATGATTGAGTTGATGGGACACATTGATTTTGAAATCATTTTTGTAACTGCTTACAACGAATTTGCGGTAAAAGCTTACAAATACGCCGCATTCGATTACCTTCTTAAACCCGTTGACCCTGATGAATTGAACAAGACCATCGAAAGACTAAAAGTAAAACGCCAGCAAGTAGGTTTGCAGGAGCGGCTTTCGCTATTGATGAAGACTTTGGAAGAACCCAAAAAACTACCCGCAAAAATTACCGTCAGCAATTCAGATGGCATTTCGGTTCTGAATATTTCGGAGATAATTTACATGGAAGCCGATGGACCTTATACCACTTTTTTCATGTTGGATAATAGCAAATTGGTATCATCGCACAACCTCAAAGAATACGAAGATATGTTGAGTGAACAAGGTTTTTTCAGAAGCCATCACAGTTTTTTATTGAATTTAAACCATATCACAAAATACTTAAAATCAGATGGTTATGCCTTAATGAGCAATGGAAAACACGTGGAAGTAAGCAAGCGGAGGAAGGATGAATTTGTGCAGCGGATTACGCATTTGTAGTTAACTTTGATGTGCGATATTCGTTTTTCGTTGTTAGGAAGTCGGACATCGAATAACGAATATCCAACATCGAGAATTAGAATCGAACATCGAAAAAAACTAATGCCCCAAAAACAAAGCCCCCACCGCAAATAAATCAATAATCCAAAGGGTCAGAGAGACTTCTTTGTATTTGCCAGTCCCCACTTTCAAGATTGTCCATGACAAAAATCCCCAAATGATTCCCTGCGTGATTGAATAAGAAAATGGTATCAAAATCATGGCTAAAAACGCTGGAATGGCATCATCTAATTTTGCCCAATTGATTTTAGTAATGGGTTTTATCATAAAAACGCCCACAATTACAAGGGCAGGTGCAGTGGCAATGGCTGGCACAACTGACAGCAAAGGCGACAAAAACATGAAGGGCAAAAACAATAATCCCGCTGTGATGGCAGTCAGTCCACGTCGTCCACCTTGTTCGATTCCTACGGCAGATTCAATGTATGCCGTGCCTGGACTTGTCCCTAAAATTCCTGCCAATAATGTGGCTACGGCATCGGTCAAAAGTGATTGTTTAACATTGCGAGGTTCGCCATTTTCATCATACAGATAGGCAGCTTCGGCAAGCCCCACGAAAGTTGAAAGGCTATCGAAAAGGTCGGTGAAAACGAAGGCAAAAATGACGGGTAACAATGAGAATTTCAACGAACCTATGAGGTCTAATTGACCAATCAAACTAAAATCGGGCATGGCTAAAAAGCCCTTCCAATTGACCAATGCTTTTTCGCCAAAATTAATTGCCGAAGCATCTCCCCAATATCTCCCGATGGGAATGGCGAGCAAAGTCGTCAGAATAATTCCAATAATAATTCCTCCTTGTACTTTTCGGATAATGAGAATGGAAGTCAGGAAAAGCCCAAATAAAAAGGTGAGAATAATGGGGTCGGTTACATGAGCAATACCGATTAAAGTAGCAGGATTTGAGACAATAAATTTAGCATTTTCAAAACCTATCAAGCTGATAAACAGACCAATACCTGCCGAAATAGCAAAACGAAGCGGTTTAGGAATTGCCTTCACGATATGCGTGCGGACATTGAAAATCGACAATATCAAAAACAAAACACCCGCCCAAAAAACAGCCCCCAAAGCCACCTGATAACTAATCCCCATGCCCTTCACGGCTGTGAACGTAAAAAAGGCGTTCATACCCATCCCAGGAGCAACCACAATAGGATTTCGGGCGTATAAACCCATCATCAGACTACAAAAAAATGATAATAAAACTGTTGCTGTCAGCACCGCACCAAAGGGCATTCCTGTCTGCGAGAGAATAGCAGGATTTACCACAATAATGTACATAGTGGCTAAAAATGAGCTTATTCCAGCAAATATTTCAGTTTTTTTTGTGGTTGGGGACATTTGAATTAAATTATTGTGTTGGAGTTAGCTTCGACAACTTTTAAAAGTTGTCAAAGCTAAAACTTGGAATTAAAAAACTCTACTTCATTCCCTCAAACCCACTCTCATCAAACCATTCCTCAAATTCCCCAGGCGAAGAAATTGCTGATGGAATTGCCAATCTTCTTGAACGTCTTTCGGGGGCTTTTATCTCAAAATTTTGTTCTGATTTTACACCGTTGGCAGTCTCAAAAGTAATTTTGTATTTACCCGCTCTGGCGTAAGTGGATTTATCTTCGCCTTCTTCTACTTTGATGGCTTTATCGTCCTTTTTCTTGGTATCATTCAGATATTTTTCGTAGTCTTTAGCCACCGTTGGATTGATGGTATAATCCCAATTCACGATGTTGATTCCTGCTTCACTATCGTCAGTCATTTCTTTCAAAATCAACCCTTTATCAGTTGAAATACTAACATTTGTTTTGCCCGAATTCTTGGTAAAATACGAAATCGAATATTCTCTTTTTTCAGGTTCATCATATTTGCGAGAAGCATCAACTCTACCCCAACGTGGATTCAAATTAATGGGCTTCATCGTGAATAAATGCAAATCTTTATTCATCAACGAATCCGTTAATTGTTGCACCAAACTGACATCCGCAATATAAACCGAACGCCCGTGAGTTCCTACAACTACCTCGTTATCACGTGGATGCACCACTAAATCATGCACTGCCACCGCTGGCATATCACCCGACATACGCATAAATGTTTTTCCTTGATTCACAGAAATATACAAACTGTGGTCAGTACCTACATACAATAAATTTGGGTTCTTGGGGTCTTCTTTTACGACATTTACAGGTTCGGCAGGGAGGTCTTCGCCTATTTTTTGCCAAGTTGTTCCGTAGTCAGTTGAGCGATAAACATAACTGTTGAAATGGTCATCTCTATACCCGTTCAAAGAGGCATAAACTGTACCTTCGTTGTGGTTTGAAGCATTGACTCTGCTTACCCAAAGATTCTGTGGTAAACCGTCCGAAATCTTCGCCCAAGTATAGCCACCGTCTTTGGAGACATGGATAAAACCATCGTCCGTTCCCACGTATAAAAGTCCAAATTTCAAGGGCGATTCATCAATAGTCGTAAGCGTTCCGAAAGGTACATCGCCTTCTTTGCCACCTTTAGTCAAATCGCCCGAAAGTGCTTTCCACGTTTCGCCTTTGTCCAAACTTCTGAAAAAACGATTTCCCCCAAAATAAACAATATCCTGATTATGTTTTGATACTAAAATCGGGCTTTGCCAGTTGAAACGATTTTTCACTTCGCCAATTTCTTGGGGCATTTGTAGGAATTTTTGCGTACCATTTGCCGTATTCAATTTAAAATAATTGCCAAACTGAAAACCCGTATAAACTGTCTGATTATCACGAGTATCTACTGCAACTTGCATTCCATCACCACCCATAATTCTTTTGAAAGGGTATTGACCACCATCGTACCAATCGTAGTTGGGTTTATTGGTTGATGGTCCAAACCACACACCATTATCCTGCAATCCGCCATACACATTATAGGGTTTTGCCATATCTACTTGCACGGCATATAATTGCCCAACTGCAGGTGTATTGGCTTTGAACCACGTTTTTCCATTGTCATAAGTGATATTTATTCCACCGTCATTACCCAAAATTTGGTGTTTTGAATTGGTAGGATTTATCCAAACAAAATGGTGGTCGGCATGTACATTATCGGCATTCATTGATTGAAATGTCTTGCCTCCGTCTTCCGATTTAATGATTTGAAAACCTGGAATTACAATTTTATCGGCATTATCTGGCGCCACGAAAACCGTTCCGAAATAATAGCCATACGTATTGAAAACCCAGTCTAAGTAGTCTTTGTGCGTGCGTTTCCAAGATTTTCCACCATCTTCCGAACGATATACTTCCGCACCCGTGATGGGCGTATCAAACAAATCGTCGTTCGCATTTTCGGTATATTTCACAATATCCAATACCTGAATTTTTCCTGATTTCACATCCGCTTTCAAGCTCTTGGTGGTATATTTTTCTGGAAAACGTTTTTCATCTAAATATTCTGAAATCTGATTATCACTCAAAGTCAAAAATTGCTCCGCATTCATAGCCCGTAACTTTTTGGCTGTCAGTACATTATCTTCCTCTTTTTTCTTTCCATCATCAGGACGATTCTTCTGATTATCCACAATCGCATAAACAATATTGGGGTTTTGCGGAGAAATACCCACGCCTACACGACCGTTTCCATCACCCTGCGGAAAGCCCGAACCTTCACCCGTAATCAAAGCCCAAGTTTCTCCTCCATTGGTTGATTTATAAACTCCAGTGGTTTTTCCTGATTCTACAAAATTCCAAGCAGAACGCTTTTTATGCCACATTCCAGCGTATAAAACTTGCGGATTTGAAGGGTCAATACTCATATCAACTCCGCCCGTATTTTCATCCACAAAAAGCGTTTGTTTCCACGTTTTACCGCCGTCGGTAGTTTTGTAAATTCCACGTTCTTTATTGGGCGAGTATAGTCTTCCCAAAGCCGCTACCCATACGGTGTTGGGGTCAGTTGGATGCAAAATTACCTTGCCAATATGCTGGGTTTCAGCCAAGCCTTTGGGTTGCCACGTTTTACCGCCGTCTTCACTTTTATACATACCTACACCCGAATAAGACGAGCGTGATGAATTAGCTTCGCCTGTACCTACCCAAATGGTTTTGCCATTAGTTTTCCAGTCCACCGCAATATCGCCAATGGTCATAACTGCCTCATTATCAAATAGTGGCGAGAAACTAATACCATTGTTTTCAGTTTTCCAAAGTCCACCCGAAGCATACGCTACGAAGAATTCGGTTGGTTTTTGATTGTTGACATCCACATCAACTACTCGCCCTGACATCACCGTTGGACCGATAGATCGGAATTTGATATTATTGACTAATGATTTGGTTTCCAGATTCTTACGGATTTCAAAAGCCTTTAATCTTTCAGAAGCAACCGTTTGATTTGGTGATTGAGTGATGGATGAATTGTTGGGGGTTTGGTTTTCTTTTTTCTTCTTTTGAGCATTTGCGGAAAAAGTAAATACCAAAGCAAATAGTAGTAAATATTGGCTTTTCATTTTGTGGGAATTTTAAGTTGATGATTTTTTGTAAAGATAGGTGATTTGAGGGAAAAAATAGGCTGAAAATAGCCCTTGATTTGAATGAATTCAAAAACCATTAGACCAAGAAGTAATTTTACAAAGTAAAAAAATATTGTCAAAATAGTATAGGAGAAAACTTGTTTTGAGGCATTTCCAGAAATAGAAAAATTTCTAAGAGTTTACGACTGATTTATGGTATTTTCAAATAAATCAAAACGTCATTTTCAAACTCATACCACTTGAAAAATCTGAATTCATATACGGTTGTACCTCAAAGGTAATTTTGGGTTGAAGACTATTATAACCTTTGATGGCTTTTCTAAGTTTTATTTGTGAACTGATGAAATAACCTCCTGCCACAGTTAATCCAACTAATCCAACAGTCATAATTCCTAATGACGTTTTGGCTATCGTTCCAAGATTTGGGTCTGCACTTCTTAAGTTATATAGACTCCCAATACCATTCACAAAGACATAAGTCAAGCCTATACCTCCCAACAAA
>JANPGQ010000270.1:0-2153 GCA_031423975.1 Cytophagales bacterium
TAATCAACTGCGGCTTGGGCTCTTTTTTCTGATAAATTTACGTTGTCTTGGGCTTCGCCTTTGCTATCTGTGTGCGAACCTAATTCAATGACCATCGAAGGAAATTTCTGTAAAGTGGCAGCTAATTTGTCTAATTCACGGGCGGCATCTTTACGAATAAGGGCTTTGTTTGAGTCGTAGTAAATATTATCCATAGTAATCACATCGCCTTCTTTGAAAAGCCCTAAGCCCAACGAAATTTCCTTCGCTTTTACCCCTTTCTTTACTTTCTTGATTTTATTAACGTTTGTACCGTAGCCATCTTTGGAAACCTCCAAGGTATAGTCGCAACCATCGGTCATGTTGAAGGCATAAACCCCATCTGGACCCGTCATTACTTGCTGCGTTGTATTATCACAATCATTTTTGAAAGTTACCAAAACGCCTTCAATCGGTGTTTTTTCCACTTCGGTTTTTACAATACCTTTCAACAATGACTTCTTTTTTGTGATTGCTTCAGGCTTATACATGGGTGCAGAAGGTGCAACAGGCACAACCACTTTTTCGATAACTGCCTGTGGTTCAGGCTCTGGCTCAACGATTGGCACTTTCATTAAAGGTACTTCCAAACGTGAGGGTTCGTCATCGGCTTCGCCTTTAGTTGAATAGCCTACAAAATTGGTAACGTAACCTTCTTTCACAATCTTCATCGAATAATCTAAATCTTGACCCGTACAGAACTTCAAATTACCACTTTTATCGGTTTTCTTTAATTCAGGTTTTTCTCCCTTTGGGCTAATTTCTACATCAGTATCAGCAATGGGTTCTTTGGTTTCAGGGTCAAAAATGCTAACCGTCATTTCTCTACAATCATAAATTGAACCTGCCTCACGACTAAAACGATAAATATCATCATCTTCACCACGCTTACGATCTGAACTGAAATATCCCATTTTGCGGTTTCCATCCGTAATAATTCCAAAATCATCGTTGGGTGAATTAAAAGGTTCTCCCAATGCCAATGGTTTTTTAGCCGCAGTTCCATTTTTAGTTTCTACAAAAAACAAATCTAAACCACCTTCACCGCCCCAACCATCTGATGAATAATAGAGATTACCTTTTTCATCTACAAACGGGAAAGCCTCTACCCCTTTTGAATTAACGTCTTTCCCTAAGTTTTTGGGTTCGCCCCATGAGCCATTCTTATTTTCAACAACCCAAATATCCATACCTCCAAAACCGCCTTCACGGTCTGAAGCAAAGTATAAATACCGTCCATCTTTCGACCACGAAGGGTGTGCCGTCGAAAATTCATCATCATTAAATGGCAATTCTGTTACTTCTCCCCAAGCTCCATTTATATTTTCGGCAGAATAAAGTTTTAGCTTCGTAATGTTATCCTCACTTACGCCTTTTTCACCCGCATTATAATTATTTCTTGTGAAAATAATTTGTGAAAAATCATTATTAAAAGTTGCTGGTCCTTCGTGAAATTTAGTATTTAATGTTTTGCTAAATATCTCTGATTCTGCTATTTGTCCTTTCACATTTTTAACAACTGCTTCACTATTATCGCCAAAGAAGTTCAAGGTTTTGGAGTCATTTGATGTTGGACGAGAATAATAATCATTTCCTAAAGATTTTGCACCACCCGATGAAATACGCTTTGGTTTTTTGGCATTTCCATCAGCTCCCAATCCTTGTACTTGACTTAAGTCGTTGAGATAATATAAATCTAAATAGCCTCCCTTTTCATTCATCAAACTTGTTCCAGAACTTTTACCAGAGCAATACACAATGCCATCACGATAATACATAGGGCTAAATTCGGGATTTGAGGTATTAAAATCTAAGAAATCAACCTTATATTTTCCCTTAAAATTCGATAAAGCACTGGCATCTTGTGATATTTTGGTGTTATTAGTAGCCTTGAATGATGTCATATTCGAGCTTTCCAACACTTGCGAGGCACTATATTTATCAAAAAAATCCTGTGATTCTTTAAATTTTCCGTTTCCAGCCAGTACTTGAGCAAAATGTAAGTATGATTTGGCATCTTCACCCACTAAATTTGTAGCAGAAGAAAGCACTTGCTGATATACACGCTCGGCATTTGTGCCATCTTTGGCTTGTTGATAGCTATACGCCAATTTCAAAAGTGCCGACGTTCGGTC
>JANPGQ010000271.1:0-4338 GCA_031423975.1 Cytophagales bacterium
CGACTAAAACCGAAGTTTTCATCCACACATTCCACGATAAAATCTGAAATATCGTCGAGGTAAAGTGTGGCTAAATGTTTGGCTTTGTCTTGGATTCCCATATTGCCAAAAGCCCATTCCATATCATCCAAAGCATCAAAACGAGAGGCTTCGGGCAGGAAATTATCTTGACAAATTTGTCGGGATAATGTAGGATTTTTACCTTGCAGGAAAGCCACAACGGCATTTATCGTTTTGAGATAATCATCGTGGAGAGCAAAAATTCGCTGAGAATTTTCAGAAATAGCCTCGGTTTTAGTAACAAGACTTTCAAATAAATTTTGTAATCCTTGTTTAGAAAATAGTTCTAAAATCACCTCAATCCCCAAATCCATCTGAAAAGCAGTAATGCTTTTGGTATTCAAAAAACCTTTGATATAGGCAGATGCTGGATAGGGCGTATTCAGTTGAGTAAACGGTGGGGTGATAATGAGGATTTCTTTCAAAATTATTTCAGTTAATTCTCCTCAAAATTACGACAAAATGTAAAGAAAAAGCCATTTTCTTGAATATGAAAATGGCTTTTCAATTAAATATCAGAAATTTATATTTTATTATTCAGAATCTCTCCCGCCCTCAATACGGTCTTATACATCGGCGAATCCATCGTTTTCTGCAACATCTCTATTTGCTCTTGTTTATGACAATCCGTACCCAAAAAGCTAATCATCTGAGCAACAGACAAATAATCAGCCAATTCTCTGGATTCCGTTCCGTAATATCCCGAAAAAGAATTAATATTTACTTGAAACAAAAGCCCCGTTTCGTATAATTGATGAACCAATAGACGGTCTCTTTGCAAATAAATATAACGTTCAGGGTGTGCCAAAACGGGGATGTACCCTTTGCGAAAAATACGTTTTATGGCTTCAAAAAGTTGCTTAGGTTGATGAAGATGTTGGGTTTCAAAAAGCAGATATTGCTTCCCATCTTCCGAATCAAAAGTCATCAATTCGCCTTTAGACAATAATTCTTTCATAAAAAAACCGTCTAAGTAGTATTCTGCGGCGGCTTCTAATTCAACATCAATGCTTTTTTCTTCAAGATATTCTCTCAAAATCAATAATCTTTCTTTAATTTTTTGGGGGAAATTGGGGTAAAAACCCGCCATTATATGGGGTGTAAGAATGAGTTTCTGAAAACCTAAATCTTTCAATTCGGAAATCAATTCCAAACTTTCTTCCAAATCTTTTGCTCCTTCGTCCAAGGCAGGTAAAAGGTGCGAATGAATGTCTACCCTCAGAGCAGAAAAAGGTATTACATCGGGGCGTTTTTCCCGATTTTTGATAAAATTTAGCCGCATAATTTAATTTGTTTTTTAGGTTGGTCGTATTTGTTTGAAAGTAAAGCATTTTACATAAATCTTAGAATATGTACAACTTACTTTCTATGTATATTTACGCAAAATTGGCGGCATTTTGTGGGTAAATATATGCAAAAAACGTGCCTGATTCAGTTTTTTAAAGGAATATAAATTATGTTACCTTTTTAGGTATTCCAAGCTATAATCCTGTTTTTGTCCAATTTTATGGCACTATCTTTGTGCAAATACGTTTCGCTAAAAATTTAAGTTTTCTAATAAAATATTGTATCTTCGAGATATGATTTAATTTGAAATTTTAGAGATTCATTGAATTGAAGATAAAGCCTAAATTATCATTTATATGGGTCTAATTGGAATAAAGTTAAAAATGGTATTGAAATTATATTTCATTTAATTCTTGTTGCGTTAATACATTTTTTTAAAAAATTATCCATTAACCAAGTAAACAAACAGGTCATCGAGTAGTGTTTCTCATTAACTGAATCCTACCGTAAACCGAAATTAAACAATGGCAAAAACAACAAAAACAACGACTGAAAAAACTGAACCTGTTAAGAAAAAAACAACACCAAAGCAGGTCATTGCAGTTTCTGAGGCTACTCCTCCCCCACCCATCCAATTGAAAAATGTGGAGACTTTTAGCCTTTTTTCCGACTTTGATGTAAACCTTTTCAAGGCGGGAAAACACTATCGTTTATACGAAAAATTTGGTTCACATATTGCTGAATTCCAAGGAGTTAAAGGTACTTATTTCTCCGTTTGGGCACCATCCGCAAAGTCAGTTTCTGTGATTGGAAATTTCAATTATTGGGATAAAAATACGCACCATATTTTTGTACGTTGGGACTCTTCTGGCATCTGGGAAGGCTTTATTCCACATATCGGTAAGGGTGAAATTTATAAATTTTGTATCGAAACCCAAGAAGGTCGTTTCTTAGAAAAAATGGACCCCTATGCCCAAAGTTTTGAAGTGCCTCCCCGCACGGGTTCGGTGGTTTGGGATAATTGGTATGAATGGACGGATACCGATTGGATGGCAAAACGTCATGCCAATAACGCCCTAACTTCGCCGATGTCAGTTTATGAAGTTCATATTGGTTCATGGCGACGAAAAGACGGTAATGAGAAACTTACTTTTGTGGAACTTGCCGACCAATTGGTCAAATACGTCAAGGAAATGGGCTTTACCCACGTAGAACTCATGCCCGTGATGCACCACCCCTACGAACCCTCGTGGGGTTATCAGGTTTTGGGATATTTTGCCCCATCACCCCGCTTTGGTACGCCCCAAGATTTTATGTATTTAGTAGAGGAATTTCACAAAAGCGACATTGGTGTTATCCTCGACTGGGTGCCTTCACACTTCCCTGGTGACTCGCACGGACTTTATGAATACGATGGCACTCACCTATACGAACACCCCGATTTACGTAAAGGTTATCATCCCGACTGGAAGTCATATATTTTCAATTATGGACGTAACGAAATTCGCAGTTTCTTGATTTCAAATGCCGTTTATTGGATTGAACGCTATCACGCCGACGGACTCCGAGTGGATGCCGTTGCTTCGATGCTTTATTTGGATTATTCACGCAACGAGGGCGAATGGGAACCCAATATTTTTGGTGGAAATCATAACCTTGATTCAGTATCATTATTCAAAGAATTGAACGAAACAATATACGCTCAATTTCCTGATATTCAAATGATTGCAGAAGAATCCACTTCATTTACGGGTGTTTCCAGACCCATTTATGCAGGCGGTTTGGGCTTCGGACAAAAGTGGATGATGGGTTGGATGAATGATACCTTAAAGTATTTTGAAAAAGATCCAATGCACCGCAAACACCACCAAGACCAACTGACTTTCTCGACGAATTATGCCTTCACCGAGAACTTTATGTTGCCTTTTTCGCATGACGAAGTAGTGTATGGAAAACATTCATTGGTAGGAAAAATGCCTGGCGATGAATGGCAGAAATTTGCCAATTTAAGACTCCTTTTTGCCTATATGTTTACGCACCCAGGTACAAATCTACTCTTTATGGGTGGCGAATTCGGGCAAACAGCCGAGTGGGATTTTGAGAAAGGGCTTGACTGGTGGCTTTTGGAACACGCTCCACACAAGGGTATTCAGAATTTGATAAAAGCACTTAATCATTTATACAAAACTGAGGCAGCTTTATACGAAAAACAGTTTTCGCAGGAAGGTTTTGAATGGTTAGACACCACCGACCGTGAGAATTCAATTGTGGTTTATACTCGTAAAGGAAATATTGCCAAAGAACAACTGATTATTATTTTGAATTTGACCCCAGTTCCAAGACCAGGTTATAGAATTGGCGTTCCCATGCAAGGGATTTGGCAAGAAATTTTAAATACGGATGATACAGAATTTTGGGGAAGTGGAAAAGTAAATAAATCAGCCATGATGGCGGATGAGATTGCTTGGCAAGGAAAAGCTTACTCCATTGCCTTAACAATTCCACCGCTGGGAGCAGTGGTTTTGAAGGTGAAGTAAAGTCGAATCTTTCGCAAAGGAAATAGACCACAGATTGAAGAGATTTTTAGCTGATTTACACGGATTTTTATTTAATTATATCTGTGTAAATCTGTAAAATCCCAATTCTAATCTGTGGTCTATATTTTGTAAAAAATGATAGAAGCAGTCGAACGGTAGTCTGACCATAAATTTTATTACAATTAAAATTTAGCCCATTTTCAAAAGTTTAAACGTGGCTTTCCAAACTGATTCCTATATTGTTTTTATCCCTATATGGCATATAAATAAAAAACCCTTGAATCCGCCAATTCAAGGGTCTGCAATTGTTTTTATGGGTACTTGGATTATTAAAATCCTCTTAGGCAAATTGTTGCTTCCTTACGCTTTCGATTCTTTGTAAAATTCTCCCAGTCTGGCAGCCGAGCAGACAATGCGAGCCGCTCAAACTCCGCGAAGTCGTAGAACTGCACCG
>JANPGQ010000272.1:0-10318 GCA_031423975.1 Cytophagales bacterium
TACTTTATGGTAAGATTCTTAGAATGAGTTGTAATTTTTGCAAAAAAAATGCTCAATCCTGAATTTCAAAGGAATAATGGCTTAAGTTTATTTATTGTAAATTTTTACTTTTTGGTTTACATCTCATTTTCTATCATAAAATTGACCATTTATATAAAGCAATATGAGTAAAAATATTAACCCAGAGAGAATCCGATTAAACACTCGTGAAGATAATAAAGGCTGGAAAAAGTGGGGTCCTTACCTCTCCGAACGCCAATGGGGAACTGTTAGAGAAGATTATTCGCCGAATCAGGATGCTTGGAATGCTATTTCGCATGACATGGCTCGCTCAATTGCCTATCGTTGGGGAGAGGAAGGCATTGCGGGAATTTCCGATAATAAATCACACATTTGCTTTGCTCTTGCCCTTTGGAATCATAATGACCATATCCTAAAAGAACGCTTTTTTGGATTAACAGGTAATGATTCCAATCATGGTGAAGATGTAAAGGAATTGTATTATTATCTCGAATCCACGCCAACGCACTCCTACATGAAGATGCTTTATAAGTATCCTATCAAGGCGTATCCTTACGATAAATTAGTAGAAGAAAGTAGAAAAAGAACCCGTTTACAGCCTGAATATGAGCTACTTGATACGGGAATCTTGGATAAAGACGAATATTTCGATGTTTTTATAGAATATGCCAAAGCTGATGAACAGGATATTCTTATCAAAATCACGGCTCATAATCGTAGCAAAAAAGATGCTCCTCTTACCATTCTGCCCACCGTTTGGTATAGAAATACGTGGAGTTGGGGTTATGAGAAATTTAAGTACAAGCCCATTATGACGGGTATTTCTAACAAAGCCATTGATATTGACAACAAAAACGTTGGGCATTTCAAATTGTATTGTGAAGGAGCGGACGAATTACTTTTTACTGAAAATGAAAGCAATTTTGAACGAATATACAACGTTGCTAATTTTTCACCCTATACCAAAGACGGTATTAATGACTATGTAGTAGATGGTGATTTGAAGGCAGTAAATCCCAACAATATAGGTTCAAAAGCATCGGCACATTATCAGAAAATAGTCAAGGCTGGCGAATCAGTTACGGTTCGTTTACGTTTGGTTGACCATTCTATCCAAGAGCCTTTTGGTGGATTTGAAGACATCGTTGAGAAGCGTATTCGTGAGGGAAATCAATTTTACGAAGAAATTCAACAGGATGTAAAAGATACTGAATTGTTGAAAATCCAAAGACAATCTTATGCAGGAATGTTATGGACGAAACAATGGTATTATTATAATGTAAACGAATGGATAAAAGGAGACCCCGCCATGCCCCAACCGTCTGGCTACCGTAAATTTGGTAGAAATTCGGGTTGGCGACACATGTATGCTGCCAATATTCTTTCCATGCCCGATAAATGGGAATATCCTTGGTTTGCGGCTTGGGATTTGGCTTTTCACACTATTCCCTTGGCACGAATTGACCCCAACTTTGCCAAAAGACAATTAGCCGTTATCCTGCGTGAATATTATATGCACCCCAATGGGCAAATTCCCGCTTATGAATGGTCTTTTTCAGACGTGAATCCACCCGTACACGCCTGGGCAACATGGAAAGTTTACGAAATTGATAAAGAAATAAATGGAAAAGGCGATGTGAGGTTTCTGGAGAAAATCTTCCATAAATTGTTGCTCAATTTCACGTGGTGGGTAAATCTCAAAGACCAAGGCGGTAATAATATCTTCGGTGGTGGTTTCTTGGGAATGGATAATATTGGCGTTTTTGACCGCTCGGCAGCATTACCCGCAGGTGGACATTTGGAACAAGCTGATGGAACGGGTTGGATGGCAATGTATAGCCTAAATATGTTGAGAATTGCCTGTGAAATTGCTTTGGAACGCCCCGTTTATCAAGATATGGCTTCCAAATTCTTTGAACATTTTCTGCACATTGCAGGAGCGATGCAGTCGATGGGTGGTGATGATATTAGCCTTTGGGACGAAGAAGACCAGTTTTATTATGATGTACTTCATCTGCCCGACCAAAAAAGTGAACTCTTGAAAATCAGGTCGATGGTGGGACTGATTCCACTTTTCGCCGTTGAAATTCTCACGCCCGATTTGTTGGAAAAATTACCCGATTTTAGACGTAGAGTAGAATGGGTTTTAGCAAACCGCCCCGACTTAGCGGGTTTAATTTCACGTTGGTACGAAGCAGGAAAAGGCGAAAACCGTCTATTGGCAATTCTGAGAGGACACCGTATGAAAATGATTATGAAAAGAATGTTTGATGAATCTGAATTTTTATCAGATTTTGGCATTCGTTCATTGTCGAAATTTCATAAGGAAAAACCGTATCAGTTTCGCATCAACGGAGATGTTTTACAGGTTGATTATACTCCCGCCGAATCAACGGGAAGTATGTTTGGAGGAAATTCCAATTGGCGTGGACCAATATGGTTTCCGATGAATTTCTTATTAATTGACTCCCTTTTGAAATTCCAGAGCTATTACGGTAATGATTACGAAGTAGAATATCCAACGGATTCGGGCAATATGATGAGCATAAAACAAGCAGCATTGAGTCTTTCACAGCGATTAATTGACCTTTTTACGGAAGATAAAAACGGCAATAAACCGATGTATGAAAAATACGAAAAGATGCAGTCAGACCCTAATTTCAAGGATTTATACCAATTCTACGAATTTTTTGATGGCGATACAGGTAAAGGTTTAGGGGCAGCCCATCAAACAGGCTGGACGGGTCTGATTTCTGAATTAATTTTGATAGTATCTCAGGCTAAGAAAGGTGTTTTGCCTGAAATGATATAGTTAGAATTTTAGGTTTGAATACTCTGTTTGGAGTAATCAAACCTAAAATTTTATTCCTCAGCCAATAGTGCTTCGTCAATGAGCTCTCTCATACCAAAATTACTCCCTTTCATCATGCCACTCAAAGGTTTCCACCGTGGAAACAGTGATAAATAAGAGTGAGAATCTCCGAGTAGTAAACCGATAAAGACTTCTGCTACGATTGTACCACCGACTGGTCCAAGCGTGAAGTGTGCGTTATCTCCCTTTTTCTTGTTAAAACTTGTGTTCTGTGCTTCTGCCAAAATATAAGCCCAAAGCGGAGCATTATTGCTGAAATTGGGCGAAATTTCAAGAATGGACTTATTATCTGGAGAATTCTTTACAGTGCCTTTTCCAATTTTTAAATCTTTATCATCAATCGGTTTTATTCCCATAAAACGAGCAACATCTTGTCCAGAAGGCAATCCCATTGAGCGTCCTCTCAATAAATTTCGCTCTGATAAAGACTTAATTCCGTGCATTCCAGCTACTGAAGCGGGTAGATTTCCTAAAGGATCAACTAACGAACTATCAATTTTATACGATTTTTGCGTTCTTCCCTTACCGACTTTACTGGTATTTCCTGCGTTAAAAAATAAATCCCAATCAATCGCCCAATCTTCAGGAAATTCCCTGAAACCCACCAATGTTTCCTCCATTGGATTATGCCCAAAAATCATGAATCGTCCTTCCAATGTTTGATTCAAGCGATAAATCGGTCTGACCATTGAATGCCCAAAACGATAAGCCGCTACGCTGAATTCAACGGGCATGAAAATGTCGTTTTTGGAATGATAAAACTTAAGCTGAGGTTTTTTATCCAAGATGGAAAACTTTTCTTCGTTTTCGAGATGTGGTAAAATCTTTTTTATAATTTCATCCCCCACAATTTTTGGCAAAAAATCGTGCAGAACCATCCATTGATAATGCCAACGAACTTGCTGTTGAATTTCTTGGAAGGTTGCATCGGGCATTAAATCCGCCATTCGGTTGTGAAATCGCAGAAAAATACCTTGTAGTTGCGATACGATTACGTTTTCATCATTTCGAGGGTCGCCAATTAAGGCTCTCTGGCTCATTCTTGAGTCGGTTGTATTTTCAGGATTCGACCTCGGTAAATCTCGAGCATTTTTATTATTTTCTGCCCCTTTAAGTTTTCTGCCTAATAACATTTTTCTGCCGTCACGTTTATAAAGATACGGTTGGTCATCGGGACCTCTGCCGTAGATATTATCCAAATCAAAACGAGGTGTTCTGAAATCAACGATGCCGTTAGGGTCGTTTTGTTTCTGGAGTGAACTCGAAGGGTCAAAGGTTAAATCATGGTCAATAAATTGCCCCAGATAAGTATAACCCGCATCAATGCCTTGGTTTTCTTCATCATCAACTTCGTTTTCGGGCGTTTGTTCTACTTCGGGTGGTGCCACCATTGCATGGGCAAGGGCTGCTAAATCAGCATCTGAATGATTGGCGGAGGGAATCGTTCGGAACATTCTGCCAAACATTCCTTCATAAGAGGATGATTGAGGATTGGTATATAATCCTCTGGCTGCTGCACCATGTAATGTGGGTCTATGATTCATAGTTTTTTTGTTAAAAAATAGTTTCTGCATAGTTGGTATCATTCAATCACTTAATCAAACCTTAAACTATCACTCCGTTTGGTTCTGCAACGATGGCGATCAAACGCCAAAGAATCGTGTCTCCATCTTCAATGGCATCGGTTCCAAGCATTGGGCTGGCGAAATTTTCAAACCCTCTGGTTGGCTTGGTTTTACTTTTCAATCTTCCTGTTTTGGAAGTAACATAATACTGCCAAGTAAGAATTGATTTTCCATCGCCCAGAAACTGCGAAGCCAACGTATAAACTCCTGCTGCTCTGGCAGTTCCATTTAGCGATAATCCATCGGCAGGATTCAAAATACTTCCATTTCCATCAAAATCAAAACGACCGCTAAAATTATGACTTACGCTAAGTAATAGAGACTTATTAGGGTCAATATCATCTGGTTCAGTTGTGTAAGTCAATCCTCCTATTTCGTTTATTTGATGAATAGAAGTGTAAGCATCCATCACATCTTTTATTGATAAGGTTTTTCCCTTATCATCCAATTCAACAGGGGCATTGAAATACAAGCCCACAATTCTCAATTTTACGCCAATAAAAGCCATCTTTTTAATTATTTAGATTGTGAAAAAATATTAGGTTATAATACCACAAACGTAAAATACTTTTAAATGCCGAAAAAGATATTCTTATTATTCGGTCGTAATATTTATCTAACGGTAATTCTGAATAAATTTGAAGTTTTAAAATAGCTTATATTTCAAGTAATCAACATTCCCATAATTATTGATTAAATTTGTATCTAATCACATTCTGTAATCCCTCATGAAAAAGAAAAACATTATTAGCCTCTCAGTGGCTTTTGCTTTTTTAAGTTTGTCAATCACAGGTATCTTGCTCTATATCAAGCAGAAAGCCCATGCCGTTGAAATTACGCACACCGTTTTTGGGCTAATTTTTGTGGGTTTTGCCATCTTTCATATTATCAATAACTGGTCGTCTATCACGAGTTATTCTAAAGAAAAAAAATCTGGTAAATTTCAGAAAGAGTTCACGATTGCAGGACTTGTATTTGGGCTTTTATTGGTGGGTACGATTACGGGAGTGCTTGAACCAGTAGCGGAAGCAGGAAGAATTTTTGCGGGAAAAAGACCAAAAAGACCAGAGAATCTATCATTTGAAGAAGTAAAAACCAATCAAGACGTAAAAGGAACTGCTTTGAGAGTTTTGCTTGAAGAAAATAAGGAAACTGAATTGCCAGTAGTAGTAGCATGGGTAGAAGATGTTGACCATAAATTTGTAGGTAACTTGTTTGTTCCAGCCAAACAAGCCGAAATGCCCGAAAGCAAAGAAGAAGCCGAGGAAGGACATTTTGATATCAAAGATTTTAAGCCCGAAGCCTTGCCAACATGGCACGCCAAAACAACTTCAAAATTACCGCTTTCTGAAAAAGAAACGCCCCGAGAGAATTTTCTAATCAATTCAAAAACTACTGCCAAAGGTGTTTTTTACGTTTTGGTAGAAATAAAAAGTAAAGACAAAACAGAAGAGTATGAAGCCAAACTGGATGAGGCTACTGGCGGGATTTCAAAATTTCAAACTAAGGATAAAGGGTTGATTAAGAGTGGATTAGTGGAGATTTTGTAAGAATTTATGGCAAGACAAGAAAAAATATCTAAAAATTTAGACTGGATTACTGTCCTTCTATTCATCGTGTGTGTGGTGGTGGGTTGGGCAAATATATACGCTGCTATTTACAATCCCGAAAACCCTCTCTGGATTACTGATACTGGCTTTTTTGATACTAATGCAGGTAAACAACTTATCTGGATTGGCACAACAGTTATCTTGATTATTGCGATTTTGGTGATTGACCATCGTTTTTATGAAACTACTGCTTTCTTTATTTACGGCTTTTTCATGTTTCTTTTAGTAGCTGTTTTAGTGGTTGGAACGGAAGTAAAAGGCTCACATTCTTGGTTCAGATTCGGTGGGTTTCAACTTCAACCCGCCGAATTTGCTAAGATGGCAACGGCTTTGGCTTTGGCAAAATACATCAGTACCCCAATGGTCAATTTGTCTCGGTTCAAAGACCAATTTAATGCTGCCCTCATCATAGCGATTCCTCCTATCTTGATTTTGATTTCCAACGAAACGGGTGTGGCTTTAGTCTTTGCTTCATTTATGGTGCTATTGTACCGAGAAGGATTACCTGGTATTTATCCAGCATCTGCCCTGTCAATTATTGTGCTTTTTGTACTGTCTTTAATCTACCCACAGTGGCAAATATATGTAGGATTAGCCATACTTTCTGGATTAATTATTTGGCTATTACCACGTTATGAACGTAAAACTCGTAATGTGTTTCTAATTCTGGGTGTAGCATTTGGCATGGGACTTTTTGCTACCGGGGTAAATTGGACGGTCAATAATGTTTTGAAAGAACACCAACGCAACCGTATCAAGGTGTTAATTGACCCTGATTTCGACCGTAAAAAAACGGGCTATAATGTTCGTCAAGCCAAAATTGCCATTGGTTCGGGTGGACTTGTGGGGAAGGGATATTTGCAGGGTACACAAACCAAATTTGATTTCGTACCCGAGCAAAGTACCGATTTTATCTTCTGTACGGTGGGTGAAGAAGAAGGTTTTGCGGGTAGTTTGTTGGTGGTTGGCTTATTTATGGGACTACTTTTACGAGTAATTTATCTGGCAGAACGGCAGAAATCCCGTTTTGCCAGAGTCTATGGTTATGGCGTAGTGTCTATTCTATTTTTTCACTTTTTGGTAAATATCGGCATGACCATTGGCTTGATGCCCGTTATCGGGATTCCATTGCCTTTTTTCAGTTACGGAGGTTCTTCACTTTGGTCGTTTTCAATTCTATTATTCATCTTTTTGAAAATTGACGCTCACCGTTCACAGGTACTTTCAAGGTGGTAAAATCTTTAATTTTTAATTTTCACTTGCTCAATAATTTTAATTTGCTCTAAAACATCTTCACATTTAATCAATAATTCCTTTCCGTCCACAATAACATCGTGGAGGTTTTGGAATAATAATCCCCAATCCCCTTTTTGAGTTTCTACGTTTCCTCTGAAAGTTATTCCGTTAAATTCAGTATTCAAAATGCCCGAATTTGAGGCAGATTCAATGCCAAAACCTGCATCTTGGGGAAGCATTCCCGCTTTTAGATGGTCTTCTTGTACGTCTATTCCATATTTCACATAAGAGCCTTTTGTACCGTAGATAATGTAGCGAGGGCTGTCTTCACGGACTAATAGACTTGCTTTGAGGGTTACTTTCAAATCTCCATAATCCAAGCGAATATCAAAAGCATCATCAACTTCTGAAGTTTCTCTTTGGGTAAATCTTTCGCCCCAAACACTTTTAGGAACGCCAAAAAGCACAATAGTTTGGTCAATAATATGGGCACCCAAATCATAAATAATGCCGTTGCCAGGAGCAATCACTTCCTTCCATTTCTTGGGGTTGAGTATAGGTTTGAAGCGATTATAGTGGATTTCAAAATTGATGATTTTACCTAAAACACCACTATCAACCACTTTTTTAACGGTCATAAAATCACTATCAAAACGGCGATTCTGAAAAACTGATAGAACTTTTCCTTGTTTTTTCGATAATTCAATTAGCTCTTCCGCTTCTTCGACAGTTGCGGTGAAAGGCTTTTCTACCAAGACGTGCTTTCCCGATAACAAAGTACGTTTGGCATACTCAAAATGTGTAGCGTTGGGCGAGCAAATACTGACTAAATCAATTGAATCATCCGCCAATACTTCATCCAAACTTTTGGAAACTTTCACATTTGGAAAAATTGATTGTGGATTCTGAGAATTTGAAACAATAGTTTTGAGGTTGAAATTAGGGTTTGCCTCAAAAAAAGGAGCTTGTAAATATCTCCCCGACAATCCAAAACCGATAATGGCAACGTTTAGCATAGTTAAGTTTATTGAAATAATATTAGGTAAAAAATTACAATTACATTTATTCCATCGAAAAAGTGTAATATCAATTTATAAGTAGCGTCTAAGATGATCATAATGTATTGATTCACATTGCATTACAATAATTTTATAAAAAATAATTATAGCAGTTTACTTTCCATACTTCTGATTGACATTATCATAAGCCGAAGCAGGTATTTTTGACTGGTAATCAGGCTTTTGAATTTCTGGACGTACCCAATCTAAATGCCCTTTCACCCAAGCATAAGCAAGACCAAGCACCAATATTCCTACGAAAATGAACATTTCCATGATTGAAAACCAGCCCCACATTCCGTTGGTAACGTCTATCAAATGATGATTGCCAAAAACTGTTGCCCAAGGAAAAAGAAAAATCAGCTCAACATCGAAAAGTACAAAAATCAAGGCGATAACATAAAATCGCATATTGAATCGTACATTGGCATTACCATCGGGTTCTTCACCTGATTCGTAAGTCGATAATTTCTCCAAATTTGGGCGACTCGGGCGAATTAATTTTGCCACAAAAAGAATCAAAGCCGTGAAGGCAATTCCCGAAATAATGAAAAGTAATATGTAACTAAAATCTGTAAGCATTTCACGACTTTTTAATATTCAAATATCCTTTAACAACAGTGAAGGTTGTTATTGCGAGGAAGAACAAAATGACATAATGAACATAGTTAATTATCCAAGGAAACTGAACGCCGAAGTAATATCCGCCACCCACTAATATTCCAACCCAAAGTGCTGCCCCTAAGATATTTAGGAACAAATATTTAGGATAATTCATCTTGCTAATACCCGCTAAAATAGGAGCAAAGGTACGGATATAAGGCAAAAAACGACTAATGATGAGGGCTTGATTACCATATTTTTCAAAGAAATCACGGGTTGATTCTACGTGTTTTTTCTTGAAATACCAACGGTCTGGACGGTTTTCGAGATTACTACCAAAATATCTTCCGAACAAAAAACCCGTCAGCGAACCCAAAACTGCCGCTAAGAACAAATACAACATTACCGTAGTGATAGCAAAAGCTACCGCCTTCGTTCCCACGAATACACCCGTGAGGAAAAGGAGATAATCGCCAGGGAGAAAAAAGGCGAAAAATAGCCCATTCTCGGCATAAACTACCAGCGTAACTGCCCAAAGGCCAGCACTAATAATTTCCTTGGAATCGGAAAGGTATTTTATTATTTCAGTTATATCCATTGTTACTTTTTCTCATAAACGATTTTCCCATCAAAAATAGTCATCAAAACCTTTACGTTTTGTATTTTCTGTTTTGATGGTTAGAATATCCTCTGAAAGAATAACCATATCCGCCATTTTACCAGATTCAATAGAACCTTTTTCTTTCTATTCAAAAGCTTCGTAACTATTATTAATAACCGAGCGATTAGTAATAGTTTTTCATGTAAAGTGAATGATGATTGGTAAATTTACGGAAAATTAATACAAACTATGAAAAAAATAGTTGCCATCATCTTAGTAATCGTCCTGATTTTTGGAGGATTAATCTCAACGGGGATTTTGAATTTTTCTAAGAATTCAACTGAACAAATTACGGATAATTCAACCGTTGCAGAACCTCCCTTTAAGAAAGAAGGAGAATTGACTTTCCTAAAAAATCAAGAAAAACTTACCTTAGAAATTGCGGATAATGAGGCAGAAACCACGCAGGGGCTTATGTATAGGCGTACCATGCCCGATAGTTGTGGAATGGTTTTTATCTTTGCCGATAGTCAGCCACGGAACTTTTGGATGAAAAATACGTATTTGCCTTTGGATATTTTGTTTTTAGACGAATCCAAGAAAATTGTGACCATTCAAGCCAACCGAACGCCCTTTTCGGAAGAACAAATTCCTTCTTTTGAAAACGCAAAATATGTTTTGGAAGTAAATGC
>JANPGQ010000273.1:0-5900 GCA_031423975.1 Cytophagales bacterium
GTTTTGGTGGACGTAACCCTCAAAGAACACGCTGCTACGTTTTTGGAACAGTTTGAAAAAGACGTTTTATTGTTGCCCGAAGTGGTAGAATGTTACTGTATTTCGGGTGGTTCAGATTTTTTGCTGAAGGTTTTGATGAAAGATATGGATGAATACCGACATTTTATTTTGCATAAATTAGCCACGCTTTCCAACATCGGTAATGCTCAAAGTCGCTTTGTGGTGAATGAAATCAAAAGCCAAACGCCCGTGCCGATTGAGGTGTAGTTCTGATTGTCTGAATTTGGATTCGTCAGATTAATGGATTTTAAGGATTTAGCCAAGAGAAAAATTACTTAAAATGTAATCCAAAAAATCCTTAAATCTGACTAATCCAAATTCAGACGGGGGCGCCCAGACTATCTCACCCCCTCCGTTTTAAACTCAAATTCCACATCGAAAGCCCCACCAATATCACATAAATTACTGAAATACAATACGATAACGTAATAAAAAAGTCGAGATAGTTAATGCTTTTTTGGAAGAAGTTTTTGTAGAAAAGCACTAAAATACTGCCCAAATAGGCGTAATAATCGGCAAAGGTAATGAGGAAACCTACCGTTCCAGACTTCTTAAAAGCGGCAATCATTCGCTCGAAATATAGGCTATTGCACATCGAATACGCCATATATACACCCAAGCCCAAACTCGTAAGCCAACCCACTGGCGAGAGTATTTTCTGTTGATACAACAGCGTACTCACGCCAATCAGCACACCGCCAGCCAGCATCAATAATTGAATAATCAAGAAAGCCTTGTAGTTGTTTTGTACCCAACGCATCGCCGCCATCATCAACAAAACCGTGATGGCAATGGGCGTTTCGGTTTGAGTGAAAATGGCTGAATTATTGCCGTAGCCCAACAATTTCCAGATTTCAGGCGTGAAATTATCCCTAAATTCTCGGAAAGTGGTGAGCAATATGTATGACATCACGAAGATAAACATACTCAAAGCAAATTCTTTGATAAATGCCTTGCGGTCAGCTTTTTGCATCGGTTTTCGTTCGGTACGGCTTTCTTTGTCGGCTTCGGTGGGTGGTGGGATTTGCCCCATCAACCACGTACAAATTCCGAAGGGAACAATCATAATGGCACAAGCCACAAAGGGCATCCAAAACTGGCTTACTTCCAAAGTGGTCATCACCCATTTACCAATACTTTTGGCAAAACCCGAACCCATAATAAACGAAGCCGTAAGCACCGCCACCAATAAATCAGTCGTTTTTCTGCCTTCCAAAAAACCTAAAATAGTGCCATAAACCATGCCCAAAGGAAGACTTGCCATGAAGATAAAAATGAGGTTATAAGGGGCAGGAATGAGGGCAAAAAATAGATAACAAAACCAAGACAACACAATCATTATCAGTAAGTTACGAGAACGATTTTGAGGCAACATTTCCGATACATACTTAATGCCTAAACCCTTAGAAACCGCAAAACCCAAAACCTGAGCTGTTATCATCAATATTTTGAAATTGACTCCCAAAAAAGATAATTCCTCATAAGTTGCCGCCGTGTATGCCCGCCTAAATGGGTAAAAACACATATAGGTAAAAAAGGCAGTAATAGCCGCAAAAAAAGTAGCATTGAAGGAGTTTTTGTTAATGAATTTGTTGATTATTTGGGTCATATCAAAAGGATAAATTGGTTATTTCAAAGATAGGTTTTTTAAGGGTAATAATCTTAATCGACTCGAAACAAAGCCACTAAGCCCAACACAGGTCCAATCGCCAAAAAAATGTATAAATATTCAGCCTCAACATGGCTGGAAATGGCATTGATGAATTGAATACTGATGATGGTTATGGCAAAGCCGATGCAGTTGACAATCGTTAAGGATGTGCCTCTGGATGCTTCTGGAGCATTTTGGGCTACTAAGGTTGAGAATAAAGGGGAATCCGCTACCACTACCATTCCCCAAAAGAAGAGGAAAATTAATAAGATTGTGATGGAATTTTGGGATAAGAAAAAAGGTGAAATCAAACAACAAATACAAGAAGATGATAGGGCAAAAGTAGCAATATTTTTAGGCTTGAAACGCTCCGAAAATTGTCCACTTAATACGCAAGCCAAGAAGCCCGAAGCAATGATTAGAAAAGAATAAAGTGGAACGTTTAAGTTAATATGAGGAAATTTTTTTTTGTAAAAATTCAACATCACAGGCACAAATGCCCAAAAGGCGTACAGCTCCCACATATGACCGAAGTACCCGAAGGCGGCGGCTTGAAATTTCTTGTTTTTAAAAACGGTAAAAAAAGTATTGAATTGTAGTTGCTGTCCTACCTTCCGATAAGGTCCATCGGGGACGAAAACGTACATAATTGTTCCGCCCAAAAGCGACAATGTGGATGTACTGTAAATGACGTATTTGTAAGGAAAATTTGCGGTAAAGTTTTTTAATAAATACGGAAAAGCCGTACCCAAAACCAACGCTCCCACCAAAAAAACCAAGGATTTACCCAAACCTTTTTGGTAATAATCCGAAGCAATCTTCATCCCGATTGGATAAATTCCTGCCAAGAAAAATCCCGTTAAAAACCTAAAAATCAAAATATTAACAGCATTAATTCCTTCAAAACTTATCCCTGCATTAAAAATTCCCGCTAAAATGGCACTTACCAGAAACACCAAAGAAGGTGAGAAACGGTCGGAGATGGTGAGCATGGCAAAGGTCAATGTCCCCGTGATAAAGCCAAACTGAATGGCACTGGTGAGATGAGCCAAAAAGCTATTTTCCAGATGCAAATTGGCAATAATTTCGGGCATAATGGCATTGCCTGCAAACCAAAGCGAAGTGCAGAAAAATTGAGAGACGACAATGGTCGTTAGAGTTCTATTCATTAGATTATTCACAAGAGTAATTCGCCTTCAAGCGGTATTATTGATAAGATACAATTTTCTTTTTATTTTTTATCAATTATTCCATTTGTGGAGTTTCGTACCCACAAATAAATACACAACCCACTCATATTCAAGCAAATACCCTTAAAAATATTATGGTATAATTATTTTATAAATACTGAATATTTTTAATTCTATCCAATAAATCGTATGCTTGTCGCTCATAAAACTTCGCACAAAAAGTATGTAAATCTTATCAAAGATTATAAGAAATCTGCCATGTCTGCCAAATTGGAATACGTCTCAGATACCCAAGTGGGTATTGAAAGAGTGAAGGCGGGCAAGAATTTTTCTTATCGTTTAAATCTGCAAAAAGTAACTGATAAAGCGACTATAAATCGAATAAAACATTTGGCAATCCCTCCCGCTTGGACAAATGTCTGGATTTGTGATAAAGACAACGGACACATTCAGGCAACGGGTTTGGATTTGAAAAAGCGGAAACAATATCGCTATCATCCGCTATGGACGGTACTTCGGAATGAAACCAAATTTCATAAAATGTTGGAGTTTGGAAAAGTACTACCTGCCCTCAGATTATCCTTAGAGAAGGACCTTTCTCGCAAGGAATTATGCGAAGAAAAGGTGGTTACCACCGTAATTTCGCTGATGGAAAGAACGTACATCCGTGTAGGAAATAGTAGCTATGAAAAGATGTACGGCTCTTATGGATTGACTACTTTGAAGGACAAACACGTGGATATTCACGGCAGTGAAATTCATTTTAATTTTAAAGGAAAAAAGAGTATAATGCACGATATTACTTTGAGGAACAGAAAGTTAGCTAAAATTGTCAAAGAGTGTAGGGACATTCCGGGCAAAGAACTATTTCAATATTATGATGAAAATAGAAATCGCAAAAGTGTGGATTCGGGCATGGTGAATAATTACATCAAGAATATTTCTGATACCGTTTTCAGTGCTAAAGATTTCCGTACTTGGGCGGGATGTTTGCATTTTTTGATGGCTTTCAAAAACAACGTTTTAGTAGCTGACCAAGATCATAAAATTACGGCAAATAACCTCTTGGATGAAGTAAGTCAGCACTTGGGAAATACCAGATTGGTTTGTAAAAAATATTACGTTCATCCAGGCATCGTAAGAATGTTTGAAGAAGATAAATTACAAACTTACTTTCAAGGATTAGACCATATTGAAAAAGATGATGGCTCAACTGGACTAACGCAAGAAGAAAATATCTTGATGAAATTATTAGAAACTTTTTAATCTATACTATGAAAATTAATCCTACAATTATTCAACTTTTCCATTGGTACACGCCAAACGATGGCAACTGGTGGAATCAATGTGCTGCACAAGCCAAAAACTTAGCCAACCAAGGGATTACGCACGTGTATTTGCCCCCTGCCTACAAATCTGCACTCGGTAACTCCGAACCTGGTTATGCCGTTTATGACCTGTATGATTTGGGTGAGTTTGACCAAAAAGACACCATCAGAACCAAATACGGAACCAAAGACGAATACCTAAAATGTATAAAATGCTTTCACGAAGCGGGTATTCAAGTCATTGCTGATGTTGTTCTGAACCACCGATTTGGAGGCGATGAAGAAGAGGAATTTACGGCAATAAGGGTCAATCACGATAACCGTACTGAATTCTTGGGCGAATCTGAAACCATGAGAGCATTTACTAAATTTACTTTCCCCAATAGAAATGGGCAATATTCTACCTTTCAGTGGGATTCTGAATGCTTTACGGGTATTGATATTGATTGTGATGAACAGAAAAATGTTATTCACAGCATCGTTAATAAATATGGTGATTCTTGGGAAAATGTTATGGAAGAAGAGTTTGGTAATTACGATTATTTGATGGGGGCTGATGTGGAATATAGAAATGAAGAAGTGAAGCAGGAAATCAAAAATTGGGGAAAATGGTATGTAGAAACGGCGGGGATAGATGGGTTCAGAATGGATGCCGTGAAGCATATTTCTCCTACTTTTATCAAGGAATGGATTACGTACTTAAGGGAACAGTTTAAGACCGATTTTTTCTGTGTAAGTGAATATTGGCGAAGCGAAGTGGAGATTTTGATAAAGTATCTGGATGCCGTAGAAAATACTACGCAATTGTTTGATGTACCCTTGCATTATAACTTTCATAATGCTTCAAAACAAGGCAATGAGTATGATTTAAGGACAATTTTTGCGGGAAGTTTATTAGAACAAAGACCAGAATTGAGCGTAACTTTCGTAGAAAATCACGATACTCAATCGCTTCAATCGTTAGAATCTCCCGTAGAATTTTGGTTTAAACCATTGGCATATTCTTTGATTTTGTTACGAGAAAAAGGTATGCCAACTGTATTCTATCCGTGCTTTCAAGGAGTCAATTATTCGGATAAAAAGAGCGAAGAAACTTACAATATTTGCATAGAAAAAGTAGTAGAATTACCAACGCTTTTGAAAGTAAGGGAACAAAAAGCGTATGGAAATCAAATTGATTATTTCGACCATCCAAACGTAATTGGTTGGGTAAGACAAGGTGATGAAACCATAGAAAATTCGGGCTGTGCTGTGTTGATGAGTAGCGGAAAAGATGGCTTCAAGAAAATGGATATGGGCCAACAAAATGCCAAAAAAGTATTTAAAGACGCCTGTGGGCACATTCAGAAAATCGTAAAAACGGATGAAAATGGGATAGGAAGATTTTTGGTAAAGGGAGGAAAAGTTTCGGTTTGGATACCTTTAATGCCTTGAGTTTAAGATTGATATTATTTTTATCCCGTCCTGAAAACCTGTATCGTTTTTTCAGGACGGGATAAAAATTTATTTGCTCTTCCATAAAGATACTTTTATGTGTATCGCTATTTCAGGACAAGACAAATCCAAAAAATACATTAATTGGTCGAATCCAAATTCAGATAATTTTAAGTTTTTCAAAACCCAACTTTCAATTTTGCTCCAACATTCAAATAATTCAAAACACCCCCAATT
>JANPGQ010000274.1:0-11833 GCA_031423975.1 Cytophagales bacterium
CGCCCACCGCGACTGGGCTGGCCCCGACGAAGGCCTCTACGCCTTCACCAATGACCGCAAAATCCGCCAATGGCACGCCGCCGTGAAGAAGGCGCTCGGCATCGACAAACCCACAGCGATGAAAGAAATCCTCATTATCACCCCACCGTTTACTCAACTGAATACGCCCTATCCAGCATCTGCCTATATCAAAGGTTTTTTGAATACCAAAAGCATTACTGCTTTTCAGATGGATTTGGGAATTGAGGTGATTCTGGAACTGTTTTCTAAACAAGGTTTACGAGATTTATTTGAAAATATTAATACTGAAACTAATGTCATTTCTGAAAATTCTCAGCGAATTTTTGCCCTTCAAGATGATTATCTCAAAACGATAGATGCCGTTGTGGCTTTCCTACAAGGTAAAAATCCTACTTTGTCCCGCCAAATTTGTCAAGACAATTTCCTGCCCGAAGCCTCTCGGTTTGATGCTTTGGACGATATGGAATGGGCTTTTGGTAATATGGGCATTCAAGATAAAGCCAAACATTTAGCCACTCTTTACCTCGAAGATATTTCTGATTTTATCGTGGAATGTGTGGATGAAAACTTCGGTTTTAGTCGCTACGCCGAGCGTTTGGGCAGAAGTGCCAATTCGTTTGATGAAATATACGGTTTTTTGCAAAAAGATTTGACTTATATTGACAAAATCACGGTGCGAATTTTGGAAGCAAGAATCCAACAAGTTCAGCCCAAAATGGTTTGTATTTCCGTGCCTTTTCCTGGCAATTTGTACAGTGCTTTCCGAATTGCTCAATACTTAAAAATACATTATCCCGACATCAAAACCAGTATGGGTGGAGGTTTCCCGAATACTGAATTGAGAGATTTGAGAGATGCGAGAGTCTTTGAGTTTTTTGATTTTATTACCTTGGATGATGGTGAAAGACCTTTAGAATTACTCATTAATAATCAACAATTAATTGATAATAAAGAGTACAAACGCACTTTTCTCTTAGAAAATGGACAAGTTGCCTATAAAAATAATTCCTTAAAACCTGACTATAAGCAAAGCGATGTGGGTACGCCCGATTATTCAGATTTGCTTTTGGATAAATATATTTCAGTTATTGAAATTGCCAATCCAATGCACAGTTTATGGTCGGATGGACGATGGAATAAACTTACCTTAGCCCACGGTTGCTATTGGGGAAAATGTACTTTCTGTGATATTTCTTTAGATTATATCAAAATCTATGAACCCATCGCCGCCCGAACTATTGTGGATAGGATGGAGGAATTGATTGAACAAACTGGCGAAAATGGTTTCCATTTTGTGGACGAAGCCGCCCCGCCTGCCCTCATGCGAGAGGTAGCTTTGGAGATTTTGAGGCGTAAAATATCCGTAACATGGTGGACAAATATCCGTTTTGAAAAGAGTTTTACCTCCGATTTATGTATGCTTCTGCGGGCATCGGGTTGTATAGCCGTTTCTGGAGGTTTGGAAGTGGCTTCAGATAGATTATTGGAACTCATCAAGAAAGGCGTAACCGTTGAGCAAGTGGCGAAAGTTACCCAAAATTTTGCCGATTCGGGGATTATGGTTCATGCGTATTTGATGTACGGCTACCCCACCCAAACCATTCAAGAAACCGTTGATAGCTTGGAAATGGTGCGTCAGATGTTTGAATTGGGCATTTTACAATCAGGTTTTTGGCATCAATTTGCCATGACCGCCCATAGTTCAGTAGGGATGAATCCTGAAGAATTTGGGGTTATTCCAGAACAGAATCCGATTACTTTTGCTAATAATGACATCGTTTTCAAAGACAAAACGGGCATCAATCACGATAAATTTAGTTTTGGCTTAAAAAAATCGCTCTTCAATTATATGCACGCCACGGGTTTTGAATTGCCACTCCAAGATTGGTTTGATTTTAAAATTCCTAAAACGAGTATCAAATCGAATTTTATTGAAAATTCCCTTGAAAACGAAGAAGCATTTACCGATAAACCTTCCACAAAAATAGTCTGGTTGGGTGGAAAGCCCATTGTTGAGTATATTTCAAAATCTAAAAAAGGAATTTATTGGGAAAATCTGAAACTCACTTTTCATCACAAACGAGAAAGTTTTGTTATTCAAACTGAAAAACTACAAGGTGATTGGTTGGTAGAAATTTTAAAGAAAATAACGGTTCAGAACAAAAAAATATATACCTTTCAAGAAATAAAAACTGATTTTGAAAGCTTTAATTTAGAAGACTTTGAATTGTTTTGGTTTTCAAAACCAGTGAATACTTTGAGGGAATTTGGTTTGCTGGCTTTTTGAAATAATTTTGCCACCAAGGCTCGAAGACACAAAGTTTTTTATTTTGGTATAGAATATGTTTTTAGTGATGGTGCGTTCTTTTCTCAAAAAATAATTTTAAATTTTCTTAATATTTTTCTTAGTGTCTTCGTGCCTTTGTGGCAAAAAATCAACTATTATGCAATATCTTAAACTTGGATTAACATTTCTCTTCGGAGCATTTATGATTTTTGGCGGTGTCAATCATTTTAGACACCCCGCCATGTATCTACCTTTTGTTCCTGAATTTTTGCCTGCAAATTTTATAAATCTGGGATCTGGAATTATTGAAATCATCTTGGGGATTGGCGTTTTTATTCCTCAATTTAGACAAAAGGCAGCCTACGGAATTTTCATCTTAATGATTATCTTTTTGCCGCTTCACGTGTGGGATGTGTTCAGAGAGAATCCTGCTATCGGAAGTCATAAAGTTGCTCTCATTCGTTTACCATTACAGTTTTTGCTAATTTTTATTGGGTGGTTTATTAGCGATTCCTCCGTGGATTAAAATCCACGGTTCTCTTGTAGCCACGGGTTTTAACCCGTGGAATATTCAAACCAATAATCCCAAAATAAGACCACCCAGAAAAATATAAAAAGTGGAAATTTTGGTAAACTGTGTGAGCAATAAAGTAATGCAAACGGTGAGTAAACCAATATAATCTACCCGTTGCATCATAGGAACTAAAAAAGTGAATGCTGCTGAAAGTGTTAAGCCAATTGAAGCGGCATTTATTCCTTCCAATGATGCCCTAATACCCCTAAATTGCTTCAATTGCCCCCAAATTCGATAGACAAAAAATATCAAAAATGTTCCTGGTAAAAAGATTCCTGCCGCTCCAACGGCACTTCCCAACAATTGTTCCCACCAGGTTCCGTCTTTCATCACTAATACGCCCAAATATGAAGTCAGGGCAAAAACGGGTCCGGGCAACGCTTGAGAAAGTGCCATCCCCGTCAGGAAATCATCTCCCCGTACAAGGTGTTTAAATTCCACAAACTCGGTATAAAGCATGGGAGCTAAAACTTGCCCACCGCCAAAAGTAAGGCTTCCGTTACGATAAAAATTCTCGAAAAGCCTGATGGGTTCATAATCCGTAAAATGTCCCAAAACCGCCAAAAACAGAAGAAATCCCCAAAATAAATTAAAATTTGACCAAGGGATTACCATTTTGTGGTGCGTTTGCTTTGGATAGTCTTTATAATTCAAAGCCGTAAAAGTTCCGCCTATAATTAAGGCGATTGGGCAAACGTAAGGCGATTGGAAATAAAAAGCAAAGGTGGCTGAAATTATCATCAGTGCAATTCCGTAATAATTTTTAAGCACTTTTCTGCCTAAAATATATCCTGCGTGAATGATGAACGCTACTCCGATAGGTTGAATAAAGCGAATAACATCACGATTGCGGAGGTAAGTCATGCCGAAAGCTGCCGCCGTCATAATAAACACAGCAGGGGTAATCCAAACCAATAAAGTGAGATAAGCTAAATTGGGACCGCCGATACGGTAGCCCAAGGCAGTAATAGTTTGGGTAGAAGTGGGACCAGGCAACATGGCACAAAGTGCCTGTAATTCAAGGAGTTCTGCTTCGGTGAGGTAATTTCTTTTTTTGACGAAATGTTCAATAAACATTGCTAAATGAACTTGCGGACCTCCAAATGAAGTACACGCCAAAATCAGTACGTCCTTTAAAAAAATGAGTCGTCTGATTTTTTTCATGTGGGTTAGCCTATCTTGAGATGTCAAAAATGTGTTGAAAAACTCCTAATAGTTGAGGGAGTTCACTAATTAAATACTTTTTTTTGTCAATAATTATTTGGCTATCAGCATACTGCAAAAAAGTCCATTCAACTCCTGTCGTACAACAACCATATAAAACTTGATGCATACCATCTTCTAAATCGTTCAATTTCTTACCAGCAACCAACTGTGCAGCACATTGAATTATTCCTTGTTCTACATCTTGTTTTGTTGCTTCTGCTCGAGTAAGACAAAAGAATGGATCTGTAATGAACTCTTGAACTCTACTAAATGAATAAAGGAAATCACATTCGCCTTCTAAACCATTTTGTGTATCAATATTAAAGTCCATTCTTGCATACTCCGTATATGAATGATTATTTATGAAACTAAATTCCAAAAGAACAGGTGTAACTAATCCTTCTAAACGTGATTCTAAACTATCAAATCCTATATCAAAAGCATTTTTTATGGTTTCAATTAGCCAATTTGAAGGTTCCACTGTTTTTACATCAGTAAACAATTCTTCGTTTTTAAATTTAACTCCGAATCGTTTACTGATTTCAGAAGCGGTAAAATCGCTGTATGCCATAATTTCTATTTTTTCAATCCCAATTCAATCAATCTTTCATTCAAAAACTCTCCTGCGGTCATGTTTACGTACATTTTTGGGTGTTGTGCATCCACGCAAGAATCCAAACAAGTTAAGTCCATTTCTGAACGAGGGTGCATAAAAAATGGAATTGAAAAGCGAGAAGTACCTAATTTCTCTCTTGGGGGATTAACCACTCTATGAATCGTTGATTTGAGTTTATGATTGGTCAAACGGTCGAGCATATCGCCTACGTTTACCACTACATAATCAGGCAAAGACGTTATCGGAATCCATTTTCCATCGGTTCGCAAAACCTCCAAACCTTCGGCAGATGCACCCATCAAAAGCGTTATCAAATTTATATCGCCATGAGCGGCAGCACGTACTGCACCCTCTGGCAAATCGTCAGGATTGGCAATTGGGAAATAATGAATGGCTCTCAAAATCGAATTTCCACTTTTTACTTTATCTTCAAAATAATTTTCTGGCAGTTCTAAATAAAGGGCAATTGCTTTCAGTAAATTCTTGCCAGCACTCTCTAAAGTATGATAAGTTTTGAGCGTATATTGCTCAAATTCAGGTTGTTCGCTTGGAAAAACGTTATCAGGATATTCTTCCCAAATTGGGTCACCATCTTCGAGAATGGGTTGCCCAACGTGATAAAATTCCTTCAAATCAGCCACTTTGAAACCCTTGGCTGTTTCCTTTCCTTTGCCAATATATCCTCGTTGTCCAGCTATGCCTTCAATGGCGTATTTTTGTTTTAATTCGTCAGGTGAATAAAAAAACTTCTGAACTGAATCATAAAGTTTTGTAGTATCATCGCCCGTTAGACCGTGATTTTTGATGGCTACAAAGCCGATATTGTTAAAAGCCGCTCCTAAATCTTGTACGAATTTAGCCTTGCGGTTAGCATCACCAGAAATAAAATCAGCTAAATCAAGTGATGGAATTGTGTCGAGAAGTGTCATTTTATTTAGGGGTTTGGGGATGGGGGTTTGGATTTAGTGATGTGACGAAAAACTAATCATTTTAATGAAAGTGAATTTCAATAGTGTCCAGTTTTTCCACTAAATCCTAAATCCAAGCCCCTAAATCCTATTTCAAAGCATTTTCATAATTTTTACTCACTGCTTCCCAGTTTACAACATTCCAGAAAGCGGTAATATAATCAGCACGCTTATTTTGATATTTCAAATAATAAGCGTGTTCCCAAACATCAAGTGCCAAAATGGGCGTGCCTTTTTTCTCGGCAACATCCATCAAAGGATTATCTTGATTTGGCGTAGAAGAAACCACCAATTTTTTATCTTGAACCATCAACCAAGCCCAACCTGAGCCAAAACGAGTAGTACCCGCTTTTGCAAATTCTTCTTTGAATTTATCGAATGAGCCGAACGTTTTGGTAATTTCATCCGCCAAAGCTCCTTTCGGCATTCCGCCACCTTTTGGCGACATTACATTCCAGAAAAAAGTGTGATTCCAGTGTCCTCCCGCATTATTACGAACTGCTGGTGATTGTTTTCCAGCCTCTTTTAATAAATCATATAGAGAATATTTTTCTAAAGAAGTACCAACTACTGCTTTATTCAAATTATCAATGTACGCCTTATGGTGCTTGCCATGATGAATTTCCATCGTCATTTTATCAATATTTGGCTCTAAACTTTCAGGAGCGTAAGGCAAAGCTGGCAACGAAAATGGAGCATTTTCAAGCATGGTTTGCTCCAAAGTCATAAGCGGTAATTTATCGTTATAACTTCTTCGGAAAGAAAAACTAAACGAATTGAAGCCCGACAAGGCAAATGTTGTAGCAAGGGCGGATTGTAAGAAATTTTTACGGTTCATGTTTCAGGTTTTTAAAATGTTGTCATTGCCAATTTACTTTTTTACGTGTGAAGCAATCGGTTTATTCACGGGCAATGAATTATAATATTTCGTTAATTCAAGGGTTTTGTTTTATTCGTATCTTCACTTACAATTTTCATTGTATAATAAGTATTGTCATTTGGTTTGGCAATTGGCATTCTCATTAATTCCGCCAAGTTTGGTTTCACTACAATCATATTATCAATATTTTTCATGTTTTTAGCCGATTTTTTAATGGCATCCAAGCCCAAAACAGGCATTTCAATGGTCTTTATACTGTTTTTTTCTTGATAATTCTTCAAATAATCAGTCATTATTTGCGACTTAAGCACTTCTGATTGACCATCTTTTAAGAAATCCAAGGTCATAGGTGTTGAGGGAGGATTTTGTAAAAGATGCCCTTTCTGTGAATATCCCACAAAAGATAATGCAATTAAACTGAAGGTGATGAGTGATTTTTTCATGAAATTGGTAGTTTAAAATTTACAAAACTGATTATAGAGATAATACTTGTTTTAAGCCTTCTTTTATTTCATCGAGTTCATATCTTGATATCACGCCAAGTCTTTTTACAAATCTATCTTCCGAAATGCTTCTTAGTCTGAAAACAATCTGCTGCTGAATCTTTACTTAATCCATTTAATTTGTTAGGGATTATTTGAACCATCCAACTTGCGATTTCATATCTATCCTTCCAATCGGTAATGGGTACAATAATTTTGAGAGGTAATTTGCCCAACCCATTATCATTGACAATAATCACGGGTCTTTTCTTTTGTATTTCTGCACCTTTTGTTGGGTCAAGGTCAACCAACCATACTTCACTTTGCTTCATAAAAATTTTCAAAATCTAATGTTGTAAATGCTGTAAGTTCTTTATCATTTGCATAGTCATCATACAATGCCTCCGCTGCTAATGCAAGATGGTTATTTCCCTCTTCTGCTTTGATAGATTTCAGTGTTTGTTCAACTACAAAAAACTTTTTGTATAGTGGTAGTTTAAAGATTTCTTGAATTAATTGTGCTGTTTGCATAGTTTCAATTTTATCATTATTTTACTCATAAATCACTCGACTAACAATACTTCGTCCCAAAGTAATTTCATCGGCATATTCCAAATCACCACCAATGGGAATTCCTCTGGCAATGGTGGTAATCTTTACGTTGAGTGGTTTTAATCGTTTGGTTAGATAAAATGCAGTAGTGTCGCCTTCCATTGTGGGGCTTAATCCCAAGATGATTTCTTTGATGGCAGTATCAGTTTCTTGATTTTCGGTAATACGTTTTAATAAAGAATCAATCTTCAAATCGGCTGGTCCAATGCCTTCCAAGGGTGAAATAATCCCTCCCAAAACGTGATACAGCCCTCTATATTGTGAAGTATTTTCAATCGCAAGCACATCACGAGTGTCCTCAACCACGCAGACAATCGAAGGGTCTCGTTTGGGATTGGTACAAATCATGCACAAAACATCGTCAGAAATATTATTACACTGACGACAATATTGCGTTTTTGTTCGCATCGCAATCATCGCCTCAGACAGTTGAAGCGTCTGTCTTTCGTCTCGTTTGAGGAGGTGCAAAGCCATTCTCAAAGCCGTTTTTTTGCCTATTCCAGGCAGTTTTGAGATTTCCTCAACGGCAGTTTCTATCAATTTAGATGGATAATTCAAGAGATTGTTGATTTCGGATTTTGGATTTCGGATTATATCTATGCAGAATCGTAATTAATATCGAGAAATTCAATCCGCAATCATAAATCTTCAATCCAAAATCATTAAACTACTTCTGCTGCTATTCCTCGGCGGCAAATATCGTTTCGCATGGGAGCAAGGGCTTCAAAAGTTCCTTTTTTAACGGAACATTTCCCTTTATAATGAATCAATAAAGTGCATTGTTCGGCTTGTTCTGGCGTGTGGTCGCATACCTCCATGAGGGATTCAATCACAAACTCAAATGTATTTATCTCATCGTTGAACACCATGAGGTCGTATTGTTCCACGTCAATTACTTGGTCCAATACATCTACGTCTTCTTCAAATTGCTCAAAAGGTCGCATTCTTAATATTTTTTTGGTATTATGTATTTAATAGTAAACAAAAATGAGTGAAATTTCTCAATACTTAATGTTCAATACCCAATACTTTTTAAGTTCGGAAAATAATTCTTTGATATGATAGCAAATTTAACAAAAAATCTCAATTTTGGTGTCAATGAACGCAATCAGTTTGGGACAATTTTTGCATAATTTTTTGTAATAAGGCTTTTTGCATTTAGAAATGTATATTTGTCCTTTGAATATTCCTAACAAATACCTTCTTCAAACATAAACCCATCCAATCAATATGACCACCGGTTTAGCTTTTGGCATTTTAGCCCTCTATTTTTTAATGCTCATCATCGTTGCCCATTATACCTCCAAGGGTGCTGATACCAATACTTTTTTTACCGCCAACAAACAGTCTCCTTGGTGGTTGGTTGCCATTGGTATGATTGGAACGTCTATTTCGGGCGTTACGTTCATTTCCGTTCCTGGGGCGGTTGGGGTGGATAAATTGTCTTATTACCAAATCATTTTGGGTAATTTAGTGGGCTATTTCGTCATTGCAACGGTGCTTTTGCCACTTTATTATCGCCTAAATCTGATTTCTATTTATACCTATTTAGAAAAACGTTTTGGCACCTATTCTTATAAAACGGGTTCATCGTTTTTCTTACTTGCCCGTACTTTGGGTTCGGCTGCTCGTTTGTTTTTGGCGGTTGAAGTGCTTCAATTAGCCATTTTTGATGCTTGGCACATTCCTTTTTGGGTTTCGGCAATGGTTACGATTTCCTTGATTTGGGTTTACACTTACAAAGGAGGCGTAAAAACCATCATCGTAACGGATACGTTACAAACGTTTTTCCTCCTGACGGCTTTGGTCATTACCATTTATCTGATTGCCACAAAATTAGACTTGGGCGTAGGCGGATTAATATCTACTATTCAAGAAAGTAAATATTCACAAATGTTCTTTTTCGATGATTTCGCTTATAAACATTACTTCGGAAAAGACTTTATAGCGGGTATTTTTATTGCCATCGTCATGACGGGACTTGACCAAGATTTGATGCAGAAAAACCTCACCTGTAAAAACATCGGCGAAGCCCAAAAGAATATGTTTTGGTTTTGTTGCACCTTTGCCGTTACCACTTTGCTTTTTGTGTGTCTTGGGGCTTTATTGTATATTTATGCCGATAAAATTGGCTTTGAAATTCCTAAAAGAACCGACTTGCTTTACCCACAATTAGCCCTCGGTGGACAGTTTGGTACGTTGGCAGCTATTACCTTTTTATTAGGAATCACCGCAGCGACTTATGCCAGTTCAGACTCCGCTCTTACGGCTCTGACCACAGCATTTTGTATTGATTTTATGGATATTAATAAATATGAAGAAACCAAGAAAAAGAAAATTAAGCACAACGTTCATTTGGGCTTTTCGGCTTTGTTTTTTGTCATTATTCTTATCTTCAATGCTTTTAGTGGGCAGTCTATTATCTCTACGGTTTTCAATATTGCGGGTTATACTTATGGCCCACTTTTGGGGCTTTTTGCTTTCGGATTGTTTACGCAAACGCCTGTAAAAGATAAACTTGTGCCTTTTGTGTGTATTGCCGCTCCCATTTTGACTTATATTATTGATACCCACTCAAAAGCATGGTTGAATGGCTATCAATTTGGATTTGAAAAATTATTATTGAACGGAGCAATTACGTTTTTGGGTTTAGCTTTGTTGAGGAAGAAGTAATTTGAGCTTCCTGTCATCGCAGCGATTGTTATGGTTAATCCAAACAAAAATTTAAATATTTTCAAGCGTTTTTAGGCGGCTTTATTAATTGGTTGTTCCGATTTGACAAAGTTATCCACATAAGGGTTTTGACTTTTTATTACTGCAACAGCTCTTAAAACTATTTTATTTTTCACCGCATTTATGACACTTAGGGCGTGTTTGCCCTCTGTCATTTTTCTGTTATAATAATGTTTGATTTCAGGATTACAATGAATCAGAGACATAGCACCCATGTGTAGTATTTTTTTCAACTCCTTGTTTGCCATTTTATGTACTTTTTCTGGTTTCTTAATACTGGTTCCACTTGAGTTTCCAAAGGGTGCTACACCAGCGTAGGATGCCAATTGTTTGCCTGATATATTACCTGCAAAATTATTAGTACAAACTATCAGATAGATGGCTGTAATGTTGCCAATACCTGGAATTGATAGTAATAAATCGTAACTTTTTTGTAACGAATCCTCTTCTGATATAAGTTTTTTAATAAGTCTTTCAATGGCAATTATGGACTTCTTTAGTCCATCAATAGCTGTTTTATAGACTTGTTCCAACGATTTCTGTGTTGCTTTATCGTTAATATTTTTTAGTTCTTTCAAATAGGATTCATTTGCATTTTTCTGACTTAATAGCCTTGTTCTTGAGCTTTGAAGGTCTTTTAATTGTATTAATTTTTGATTTAATGGCTGGCTCATTGTAAGCTCATCAGACTCCTTACAAGCATATTTGCATAGTCTTATGGCATCAATCTTATCATTTTTGCCTCTGGCAATACCGAAACTCCACTTAATGTGAGCAGCATTGCCAATATGTATTTGTAGATTGATTTTGTTGCAAAATGCCCAAAGTAATCGGTGATAGATACCTGTATTCTCGATAACTAACACGGTGTTTTTATCAAAACTTACGTTGTGCTTTTTCAACCATTTCTGGAAAGATTTTAAACCTACCTCGGTATTCTCAAAGTGAGCAGATTCTATTGCTTGCTTTTGATGATTAATTACAATCATCAAAGCGGCATCAAAGAATGCTTTCGATACGTCAATTCCGATGAAATACTTGGTGTTGTTTTGCATACGTTTTTATAATAAATTTGTTGATAAACTAACCCATTTTAACCCATCGACTCCGTCCTTGATAATGAGTAGTTAACTCTAATTGTTATATGGTCACTAAGGGAAAAAATCGGTGGCGGATTGAATCGCTGCATAGGTAATTAGCCTTGGCGTACGGGTAATTTGCCGCCACCGATTGGTTAGTTTTTATTGTAAATGTCTTACTTATCCACATCTCAACAAAAGAAAAAGAAGGAAAAAGAAAAGACAACTGTAGTAACAGTTTTTATTATAAATAATTAAAGTATAAATCTAAAGGGCGAACCGTCCTGACGTAGCAAGGAACTGGTAAATTCAATTTTTAAGAATTGCAAGCCAGTTCTCTCCTAAGTTGGGACGGTTCGCCGCTGCGATGACGGT
>JANPGQ010000275.1:0-5482 GCA_031423975.1 Cytophagales bacterium
AATTTATCTTTATTATTATCAAAAACTGATTAATATATTGATTGTTAAATACTTATGTAGTCCGCTCGAGACCTCTAAAATGAATAAAAAGCCCTAATTTCAGGGCTTTTTTGCTTTGTTAACAATACATTTACAGATGAACTTTTCATTTTTGTTACCTCTTTTTGTTACTTTCTTCGTATAAACTATTATAAATACTATCCAATCGAAGCTTGAATTTTCAAACTACTTTTTCAAAAAAATAAACCCATTCCTAAAACAAAACCTAAACACAAATTTTTATATAAATAATAAAGTTCTTATCCAATCAACTCAAATTTATATAAACTAAGCCATCTTGAATTTATCCAATACAATATAAATATGCTTCAAAGCAAGTGTTTTTTTAGACAAAAAACTATTTAGATAAATTCTAAATAGTTTCATTTTAGTAAAAATCTGCGAAAAAACCATAAAAATTTAATTGGTTAGTAATTTTTCCAATCGTACTTTTGTAACCCGAAAAAGTGTTAAAAATGTCTTTTTAGGACAAAAGGATTTATTTTCTTTTTATTGATTTGTAATTAGTGAATTGTGATTAATATTTTACCAATTATGTCTAATCGTAAATAATAATGTTCACAAATTTCTGAGAGCCAATCAACCATTACAAAAAAATAACAAATGTTCTGTAATAAAACGAATATGATAACCATCAAAAATTTGAAAATTGTAGCATTAACAGTAGCCTTGAGTCTATTTGCATCAGTTGTTGCAGTGAAAGAACAAGATGCAGCCGAAGGTGAGGGCATTTTCAAAAATAACTGTACGTCATGCCACGCTGTAACTGATGAGGTCGTGATTGGACCAGGTCTGAAAGGTGTAAGTGGAAGAAGACCGATTGACTGGATTGTAAAATGGGTACATAACCCACAAGCAGTAATTAGTTCGGGTGATAAATATGCGGTTGATTTATATAATAAGTACAACAAAACGCAAATGACCGCTTTTCCAAACCTTTCGGAAGGACAAATCAAAAGTGTTGTTGCTTATATTGACGCAGAAGCAGCCAAAGTTCCAGTGGTCGCAGCTGGTGCAGCTCCAGCAGCCGGTGCAGCTCCCGCAGAAGGTTCTTCAAACGGTGGCATGATGCAATATATTATGATTGCTTTGTTGGGTGTGATGGTTTTGGTACTAATTGCATTATTATCAATCGTTTCAAGCCTTACTAAATTGGCAACCGTTGCTCCTGATTCTGCGGAAGCACAAGGGATTCCTTTATTACAAAGAATTGCTGAAAACGGAAAGAAAATTGCTACCAATAGTGCCTTCAAAACGGGTGCAGCTTTATTGATTACTTTATTAATTGGAAAGGCAACCATTGATGCCGCTTACGGAATCGGTATTCACCAAGGATACGCTCCTGAACAACCCATCCAATTTTCACACAAACTTCACGCTGGTCAGTACCAAATCAACTGTAATTATTGCCACACAGGCGTTTACAAAGGAAAAGGTGCAAATATTCCTTCGGCAAACATTTGTATGAATTGCCACAATGCCATTAAGCGTGAATCTCCTGAAATCCAAAAAATTTATAGTTCTCTTGAAAAAGACGAGCCAATTCAGTGGGTACGTGTACACAACCTACCTGATTTAGCATATTTTAACCACGCACAACACACAAATGTTGGTGGCTTAGAATGTACAAATTGTCACGGAGAGATTGCGAAGATGGAAGTAGTTGAACAACGTTCTTCTTTAACAATGGGATGGTGTATTGACTGCCACAGAAAGACAGACGTAAATGCAAAAGGTAATGCGTATTACACTAAATTAGTAGAATTGCATAACAGCGAAAACAAAGAGCCTTTGAAAGTTCAAAACATCGGAGGTTTGGAGTGTTCTAAATGTCATTATTAAGAATTTGGTAAATTAGTGATTGGTGATTGGTAATTAGTAAATGACCTCCCCAAAAGCAAAAATGTTAATCAAGATATTAAAAAGAGCCACAAGTTGAAAGCTGAAAGCCGACAGCCGACAGCCAATCATATTACAAATATGGAAAATAATACAAAGCGGTATTGGAGAGGGATTGAGGAATTGACAAACAGTTCGGAGTTTGTAAAACACGCTCATCGTGAATTTGGCGATGCTCCAGTAGCAGACGAAAAATCAGAAGCCTTGATTGATGGAACAAATACTGTTCGTCGTGACTTCTTGAAAGTCTTAGGTTTTGGTGTTTCAGCAGTTGCTTTGGCAGCTTGCGAAGCACCCATCAAAAAAGCCATTCCATACTTAAACAAACCAGAAGACGTTGAACCAACGATTGCCAACTGGTACGCATCGACTTTTGTAGATGGTGGAGACTATGCTTCGGTATTGGTTAAAACTCGTGAAGGTCGTCCTGTAAAATTAGAAGGAAACAAGGCTTCTTCTATCAGTAAAGGTGCTTTATCAGCAAGAGCTCAGGCTTCGGTTTTGAGTCTTTATGATAACGAAAAATTAAAAGGTGCTACCATTGCTGGAAAACCAGCTACATGGGCATCAATTGACAAAGAAATTATTGCAGAATTAGGAAAAATATCGGCTCGTGGTGGTCAAATAAGAATTGTTTCAAACACAATTTTATCGCCATCAACGAAAAGAGTAATTGCTGATTTTGCTTCAAAATATCCAACTGCCAAACACGTAATGTATGATGCTAATTCAGTATCAGGTTTAGTTCAAGCAAATGGAGGAATCCTTCCAAGTTTTGATTTCAGCAAAGCAAAAACAATCGTTTCAATTGGTGCTGATTTCTTAGGAACATGGATTGCCCCAGCAGAATACGCAGGACAATGGGCAAAAACTCGTAGAGTTGATTCAGCCAAAGGTGGTAACAAAGAGATGTCTCGTCATTATCAGTTCGAGACTATCATGTCTAACACAGGTGCAAATGCAGATTACCGTGCCACATACAGACCATCGCAAGAAGGCTTAGTAGTTGCAGCACTTTATAATGCAGTAGCTTCGGCAACGGGTGGTTCAACAATTGCTTCGGCAGGTGTTAAAATTGACCATTTAGACAAAGCAGCGAAAGATTTAGTAGCAACCAAAGGAGCATCATTAGTAGTTTCAGGTTCAAATGACCCAGCAGTTCAGACTGTAGTAGTTGCCATCAACGCTATGTTAGGGTCGTATGGAACAACAATTGATGCAGGTTCACCCGTAAATTACCGTCAAGGTTCTGACTCAGAGATGAATATGTTCATCAATGAAGCTAAAGCAGGACAAATTGCCGCAGTGATTTTCTACAATGCAAACCCAGTTTATAACCACCCACGTGGAGCAGAATTGGCAGAAGCATTACCAAAAGTAGGATTGACAATTTCAACAAACGACCGTGCTGATGAAACAGGGTCGCTTTGTAAATATGGCACACCAGATTCACACTACTTAGAATCTTGGAATGATGCCGAGCCTAAAAAAGGTTTCTTCTCATTGACTCAACCAACTATTTCAACTATCTTTAAAACCCGTCAAACACAATCAAGTTTACTGACTTGGGCAGGTTTAAATGGAGATTATGCCACTTACCTCGAAGATGCTTGGACAGCAACATTGGGCGGAAAAACAGCATGGTCAAAAGCATTGCAAGATGGTATTTATGAGCCAGGTGGAGCAGCATCTTTCAGCGTTCCACAAACAGGTTTGGCGGATGCCGTAGCTTCAATTGCGAAGAATTACAAAACTAATTCTGATAAAATGGAATTGGCAATTTATGAAAAAGTAACAATGGGTACTGGTTCTCAGGCAAACAACCCTTGGTTACAAGAATGTCCAGAGCCAGTTTCAAAGGCTTGTTGGGGCAATTATGCTATGGTTTCCTTAGCAACAGCCAAGGCATTAAGTTTGGATAGAGAAGTAGAATTAGATACGCTTGAAGTGGAAGTTACGGTAAATGGTAAATCAGTAAAATTACCTTTTATTGTTCAACCAGGCCAGGCAAATAATACTGTTGCCATTGCCATTGGATACGGACGTACCAAAGCAGGTAAATCTGCCGATAATGTTGGTGTAAATGCTTATCCATTTGCCACCATGATAAACGGAAATATTGCCTTCTCAAATACGGGTGATGTAAGTGTAAAAGCAACTGGCGAAACTGCTAAAATTGCTCGGACACAAACTCATAACACCGTAATGGCTCGTGAGGCAGTTGTGAAAGAAACTGTATTGAGTGCTTATCAGAAAAACGTAAAAGCAAATAACGAAAGACCAGAAATTGCTACTGCCGAAGGGAAGAAAATAGCTACTGATATTACGTTGTGGAATGGACATAAATATAATAATCACGCATGGGGAATGGTCATTGACTTGAACACTTGTACGGGTTGTGCGGCTTGTGTGGTTTCTTGTAATGCTGAAAATAATATTGCAGTTGTAGGTCGTCAGGAAGTTATTAATCGTCGTGAGATGCACTGGATGCGTATCGACCGTTATTATTCATCTGATGCCGATGTGGAAGATGCAAAAGGATTAGAAGAAGCCTCTGAAAACCCAGAGGTGATTTTCCAACCAATGCTTTGCCAACACTGTTCAAATGCTCCTTGTGAAACTGTTTGCCCAGTTTTAGCCACTACACACTCAACGGAAGGTTTGAACCAAATGACTTATAACCGTTGTATCGGTACTCGTTATTGTGCTAACAACTGTCCATATAAAGTACGTCGTTTCAACTGGTTTAGATATTACCAAACAGATGAGTACGATTTCCACTTCAACAACGATTTAGGTCGTATGGTGATAAACCCAGACGTAACCGTTCGTTCACGTGGGGTAATGGAAAAATGTTCAATGTGTATTCAACGTATTCAAGGAGGTAAGTTGGAAGCGAAGAAAGAGAAGAGAAGACCAATAGACGGAGAAATCCAAGTAGCTTGTGCTCAATCTTGTCCAACGGATGCTATTACTTTTGGAGATATGAACGATGAAGCATCGGCTATCTCAAAATTATTAGCTGTGGAGCAAAAAGGACGTGCATTCGGAGTTATCGAAGAAATCAACGTGAAACCAAACATTTCTTATTTAGTGAAAATTCGTAATAAGGAAGAAAAAGTGGTTAAAGAAGAAGGTGAAGTTAAGGAACACGCATAAGTAAATAGAAACTAAAAATCTTAAATTAAAAATATATGTCGCACGTAGTATCACCCATAAGAGAAACCCTTGTTTCAGGCGGTAAATCTTATCACGACGTTACAAATGATGTTTGTCGGCAAGTAGAAGGCGAGCCAACCAAAGAATGGAAAATTGCATTCGGGGTTTCTTGCGTAGTCTTTGCTTACGGTGCTTATTGTTTAGGTTACACTTGGTGGCAAGGCATCGGAGTATGGGGTTTGAACAAAACCGTAGGTTGGGCATGGGACATCACCAACTTTGTATGGAGGGTAGGTATCGGTCACGCTGGTACACTAATCTCTGCAGGACATTTGTTATTCCGTCAAAAATGGAGAACATCAAT
>JANPGQ010000276.1:0-2397 GCA_031423975.1 Cytophagales bacterium
ATAGAAAACGCCAGAGTTCAACAACATCAAAAGCCCTTCTTCTGTTTGAGAATCTTGGTAGGCAATAAATCCTTCGGAAGCTGGATAGGTTTCAATAGAATCTACTTTATAACCAATTGATTCATAGAGTTTTGCACGATAAGGTTCAAAGTTTACACCACCATACACAAAGAGTGAAAACTCTGGAAAAACATCTTTAATTTTCTTACCTGTTCGTGCTTGAATTCGGTCGAAATACATCTGTACCCACGGCGGAATTCCCGAAATCAAAGACATGGGTTTGTCGATGGTTTCATCTATAATTTTTTCAAGTTTCGTTTCCCAATCCTCAATGCAATTGGTCTCATAACTGGGCATTTGATTGCGTCGCAAATAACTCGGAACGTGATGATTGACAATGCCCGAAAGTCGCCCCGTGAAAATACCATTCTTTTTGTGCATTTCGGGAGAACCCGATAAGAAAATGAGATTTTTATCCAAGAATTTAGAATTGCCTGTTTCATTCACATAACTCAACAAGGCATCTCTTGCTCCGTTGATATGAAAACCGATGGATTCTTGCGAAATTGGAATATACTTTACACCCGAAGTCGTTCCCGAAGTTTTGGCAAAATAAAGTGGTTTTCCTCTCCAGAGAATATCAGGTTCACCAGCGACTACTTTTTCGATATACGGTTTTAGATTTTCATAATCTTGGACAGCAACCGACTGCTTAAATTCTTGATAATCAGAAATTTGACTAAATTTATTGTCTTTTCCAAAAAGTGTTTGGGAAGCATCAGAAACCAAAGATTTCATTAAAGAAAGCTGCGTTTCAACGGCACGTTGTTCCCATTTTCGGCGATTATTTACTACGAAAGAGGCAAAAGGTTTAGCGAGTATTGAGCGGAAGGACATTTTTGGATTGTGGAGTTTAGAGCGGACAACGCTTCGTTTTAGAGTGCGGAGTTTAATTTTTACTGAATAAGATTGCTTGATTTATTCCCTCATAAGTCAAATGAGGATATTTTTCTAAAATTTCTTGGATAGTTGTTCCTACGGCAACCCATTCTAAAATTAGCTGAACGCTTATTCGTGTACCTTTAATACAAGGTTTTCCTCCAAGAATACCTTGATTAGAAACGATATGCTGAAATTGATTCATAATTTGGAAGTTTTGATAGGCAAAAGTAATAAATTTTATCTCTCAAACCGATACGTCAACCGATGATGAACAGTTACCCCAAATTCTAAAATGGCTTTTCTATGTTTTACCGTTGGATAACCTGCATTTTGCTCCCAACCATATTCTGGAAATTTTTTGGCTAAGTTTTCCATCAAATCATCCCGATAGGTTTTTGCTAAAATTGAAGCCGCCGCAATGGATAGAAACTTACTGTCTCCTTTCACAATGCAAGTATGAGGAATGAGTGGATAAACGGGAAAACGATTGCCGTCAATCAGTAAATGTTCGGGTTTTATGGTGAGTTTATCCACCGCCAAGTGCATGGCTTTCATGCTGGCTTTTAAGATATTTATTTCGTCAATTTCTTGGTTGGAAACTTCTGCAATCTCCCACGCAAGGGCATCACGCATAATGTCTATGCGGAGGATTTCTCTTTGTTTTTTACTTAATTGTTTAGAGTCGTTTAGGAGCTGGTGCGTATAATATTTGGGTAAAATAACCGCTGCCGCTACCACTGGACCTGCTAAACAGCCCCGCCCTGCTTCGTCTAAACCCGCCTCGATAATAGTTTCATTATAAAAACTTTTTAACATATTTTGGTTATTCGATGGTTGAATGTCAATTTTTGGATTAGGGCTATACGATTTAAAAGAATTAAAACTATTTTAAGTAATTGATTTTTAATAAGTTAAAGGATAAAAATTGCTGCCAAATACCTTTAAAATAAAATGATTTTACACTTTTTTGGCATGATTTATGCTAATATTTATCTGAATATTGTAGTTGTATTCAATGAAAACCTTGAAAATACCCATCAAAATCCTTACTGATAATATGTAGAAATTTTACCTTGAAGAGTTTATGGAACGAACTTTGTCAGAACATACAAGGACTTACGATACTAACACAATGCCTAAATTAAGAAAATTCGGACTTACCATAACGTTGGCGACTGCTCTTTTGAGTAACGTATATGCCCAACAACCTAATCCTGCATTGAATGATGCCATCCGTCATTTCGATTTGCGGAGTTATCACACTGCCATTCAGAAATTTGAAAATATTTTGAAAGATGGAGCTTCCACGCTTTCAGAAACCGACCGAACGTCGGCACTTTTGAAATTGGCGTATAGCTATCAACAAGCCAAAGATGGCACAAATGCCGAGCGTGTATATCAGCAAGTGCTTTCTTCTGCTACAAATTTAGTGGGTGAAGATGCCAAATCATACTT
>JANPGQ010000277.1:0-2293 GCA_031423975.1 Cytophagales bacterium
GGGATTTTTGAATTGTCTTTGGAAGTCCAGTATTCTTTATAAATCTTAGTTTTATAGGTTTTCAAAACTTCTTGACGTTCTTCTTCAGTCATTAAATCTTGATTATAAAAATCTTTGACTAATGGCAGTTTAGCGTATAGCCGCATCAATTCTTCACGGAGTTCATCCTCGGTCATTGCAGCAATCAATTGCTTAAATTCAGAAAGTTTGGATTTTGCCACGTTTGAAATAGTTTAGAGATATTCTATATTTATATTATTTGCAAGTAAGATTTGACAAAGTTTTTGTGTAAGCTAAACTATCCGATTTACTCATACATTTATACATTGAACCAATCTTTATGTAATTTGAAATTGCTTTTGAATAAATATTACATTTTTTCAAAATACTATCGGCAGGTATAGTCGTTATTTTATAAGCACTTTCAGCCAAAATAACTGAATTATAAGCATCGTTACATTTACAACGCAATGAAGCTAATTTCTGGGTGTAAGTTGTACTGTCGGCTTTACTTAGACATTTATAGCCTAAACCAACGGTTAGGAAATTTTTAAGAGACTTTGCCAATGTTTCACAATTATCATTTTTAACTAATGTATCTTTTGGTAATGTCGAACTGGAAAGATAAATCTGATTACTCTTATCAAATGAAATAAAAGCATCGGTGCATTTGCAGTGAACTGTTGCTAATAAACGAGCGTTATTTGTACTATCTGATTTAGAAAAACATTTATTTGTACGGCTAATATTTGTAAATTCAATCAATGCTTTTAAATAAGCCTCACAGCCTTGATTTTTCTTAATTGTATCTGCTGCTAAAGAAGAAATCTGACTGTAGGTAATTGCTTTTTCATTTAATGTAATATTAGAAGTATTACAGGCTTTCACTTCATCCGTAAGACTAATATCTTTACAAGCGTTCAAAAAGAATAAACACAATGAGAAAAAAAATATTAAACCTGAATTTTTTAATTTATTTAAAAACATAAAATTGTATTTTGACAATTATTTTAAAACACAAATATCCGTAAAATTCAACAAAATGCCTTATTATCAACGCATTTTAACGGAAAAATATAATTTTAAAAATTAGTAATTATTTGAAACAAATTGATAAAACGCTACGTTCGTAGTATATTTGTGGGATTTTTCGAGATACCATCAAATCCTTATTCATAAACAATAAACACTATTACAATGGCTTATCAACAAGACTTTACTCGTGTAGAAGGAAGCGAACCACATCGTATGCGTACCCGTGAGATTCTGAAAGCTCACCCCGAAGTAAAAAAATTAATTTCTAAAAATCCTATGACGGCAGTTTGGATTTTGGCTTGTGTTTCAATCCAAATCTTGATGGCTTATTTAGTTAAAGACCAGGCTTGGTACATTATTTTGGCTGCAGCTTGGTTTATTGGAGCGTTTCCAGTGCATACTTTATTCATCTGTATTCACGAAGCAGCCCATAATCTTATCTTTAAAAAACCATCTTGGAACGTTTACGCTGGGATTGTGGCTAATTTTCCATCCTTAGCTCCAACGGCTATTTCATTCAAAAACTACCATTTGAAACACCATGCTTTTCAAGGAGTTCATGAATTGGATGCCGACCTTCCAGACAAGTGGGAGGCTAAATTAATTAACAATTACTTTATTGGAAAAGCAATTTGGTTGTTATTTTTCCCAATTTTTCAAGCAATCCGTACTTTACGTTGTCTGGAATTAGCCATTATTGATAAATGGGTGGTGATGAATATTGTGGGTCAAATTGCTTTCAATGCTATTATTGTTTACTTTATGGGCTGGTCGGCTTTAGGATACATGGGAGCGAGTTTTATGTTCTCGGTAGGTCTTCACCCACTCGGAGCAAGATGGATTCAGGAGCATTATTTGGTATTAGACCAAAATCAAGAAACGTACAGCTATTACGGAGGTTTGAATGGAATTAATATGAATGTTGGTTACCACAACGAACATCATGATATGCCTTCAATTCCCTGGAACAACTTGCCAAAATTAAAAGCGGCAGCTCCTGAGTTTTATGATAATTTAAAATATCATACTTCATTCGTGAAATTGCTTTTCACTTTCTTGTTTAGTCAAGAAGTTGGGTTATATTCAAGAATTGTAAGAAATGAAAGAGGACGTGTTGGATTGGATGATATTTCAATTCCAGATGTTCAATTGATTCAGCAGGAAGCGTAGTTTCGATGCGACCGTCGCTCGGTTCGATGTTTGGAACAAATCTCTAATGGATTTTTAGTATCAAAAAAAGCCTTCGTAGATAATCTAC
>JANPGQ010000278.1:0-3906 GCA_031423975.1 Cytophagales bacterium
GCCAGTTTTTATTTTCTGAGTATTAGATTGATTTTTAGTAATTTATAAAAGAAAACAGGCTTACGAATATGTTTCGCAAGCCTGTTTTAACTAATAAGCGGAACGCCGCCCGCTGTAACTGATAACTGAATTAAGCATAAGTATTCAACATTACGGGCATTACCAATAATAAAATATCTTCGTTTTCTTTTTTGTCTGATGGAATAATCAAACCTGCACGGTTGGGTTGCGACATTTCTAATGAAATCATGTTTGAGCTAATATTGCCTAACATTTCTACCATGAATTTTGCGTTGAAACCAATCTCCATTTCTTCGCCTTCGTAATCGCACATCAATTTTTCGTTGGCTTCGTTTGAATAGTCTAAGTCTTCGGCTGAAATTACCAAGTCATTATTCGCTAATTTCAAACGGATTTGATGTGTTGTTTTGTTTGAATATATCGAAATACGTTTTAATGACCCCAAAAACTCCGCACGGTTTATCGTCATTACGTTCGGATTGTTTTGTGGAATGGCATTTTCATAATCTGGGAAACGTTCGTCAATCAAACGGCAAATCATTCTGATATTGTTGAAGCTAAAAAAAGCATTTGCTGAACTAAAATCTGCCGTAACGGTGGTATCGTCAGATGGCAATGTTGATTTTAACAGGTTCAAGGCTTTACGAGGAATAATCATCGTTGATTCTTGCTCCGAGGTAACATCTGCTCTTCTATAACGTATCAAACGGTGTCCGTCGGTGGCTACAAAATTGGTATATTCAGGTGATAACTGCACATAAACTCCCGTCATGGCTGGGCGTAAATCATCGTTTGAAACCGCAAAAATAGTATTGGCAATAGCTGCACCCAAAACGTCTGCTGGAATTGATACCGAAAGACTTTTTGTTACTTGCGGTACTTTGGGGAAGTCAATTGGGTTTTCACCCGATAATTTATAGCGTCCATTTTCTGTAATAATTTCCGTCCCGAAAGTATCTTTATCTATCTTGAAAGTGATAGGTTGGTCAGGCAATCCTCTTAAAGTGTCCAACAATAAACGGGCTGGAACGGCTATTGCTCCTGTATCTGATGACTCAATCGCCAAAGTGGTAATCATAACGGTCTGTAAATCAGAGGCTGTTACGGTTAATTGAGCTTGGTCGATTTGGAAAAGAAAGTTTTCCAAGATAGGTACAATCGGGTTATTGGCAATGACTCCATTGACTGCCGAAAGCTGTTTGAGTAATACAGAGGATGATACGACGAATTTCATGAATTTTTGTATTTTTAGGAATGGCTCTCTTTTGAATTGTTATTAGTTATTGGTAAATAGTTATTGAAAAATAAAACTTCAATCATTAAATCAAAAATCATTTTAGTTTGAGTCAATTAAGTGTTTGGATACACCATTAACTAATAACCATTATCCGATAACTAAGCACAGACATTGAAATTATAAAATATACCACAAAACTACAAATTAAAGCTGAATTTACCCATTTTGGTAATGGATGTAGAACGTTTTTTTTGAAAAACTATTTGTCAAGTTTTTACAAGAAAAAACCAAGTAAACTTACCTTTCGTCATTTTTAGAGTTTTAATTATGGTTCAAACTGAATAATTTTGTGGAAACATAAACCAAAACATCATTATGAATTTTCAAGAATTACTTACTGCCGATGGCATTGTTAGTTTAATAACCCTTACTTTTCTTGAAATTGTTTTAGGAATTGATAACATCATTTTTATTTCTATTGCGGCGAATAAATTAGCGAAAAGAGACCAGTCCAAAGCCCGTAATATTGGTTTGCTGTTGGCAATGGTTTTCAGAATCATTTTATTGTTCGGAATTTCGTTTATTATTTCTTTGCAACAGCCTTTTACGCATATTCGTTTGGGTTGGTTAAATGCCGATGTATCGGGACAAAGTTTGGTTTTGTTCGTTGGGGGGCTTTTTCTATTATATAAGGCTACTTCCGAAATCCATGAGAAATTGGAAGGTGGTTCGCACGAAGCAAAGCCCAAAACCTCTGCCGCTGATAAATTGACGGCAGTAGTTATTCAGATTGCCTTAATCAACATTGTTTTCTCAATTGATTCAATCCTGACGGCAATTGGTCTTACGCAGGTGTTGCCCATTATGATTTTGTCGGTTATCTTTTCAGTCTTGATTATGATGGCTTTTGGGGGTCCCGTTGGCGATTTTGTCAATAAACATCCTTCAATCCAAATGTTGGGTATGGCGTTTTTGATAATGATTGGCTTTATGCTCATTGCAGAGTCTGCTCATGATTCAAATGTGGCTATTTTTAACTCGCACGTGGGTTCTGTGCCAAAGGGATATCTGTATTTTGCGATTGCATTTTCACTGTTAGTGGAGGTGCTAAATATCAAAATGCGGAAGGTAACGGAAGAGTAATTTCGTTACCTGAATAACATAAAAGTTCCTTTATACTGAAAATCAGGGCGGTCGGGAAAGGGATTGATTTTGTAGACGTACATTCCTTCGGGGAGGAGATTATTTTTATCATTACCCTCAAAAGGGGCGAGTTTATACATCCCTTTTGAATAAAAAACCATATTTCCCCAACGATTAAAAATCTGGACTTCTGCGTTTGGATAGGCATCCATTCCTGCCAATTCCCAATGGTCATTCATTTTGTCTTCATTAGGCGAAAAAGCGGTGGGAATATAAACAGGTTGGTAAACAATGATATTTACAGAATCTTTCCCAACACATCCCAAAGTAGTTTTTACAGTTAAAATATATTCCATCGTTTGCGAAGGACTGGCAAGGGGATTTGGGTAGGTGGGGTCATCTAAATCCTCAATTGGCAACCATGAGTAGGTCATTGAGGGGTCAATTAGCCCTTTTAGGGTAATACTACTTCCTTTTCCCAAAAATATATCAGGCCCTAAGTTGGGTTTTGGAAAGTCTTGAATTTCAACAACTTGCGTATCTGAACCTTGCAAACAGGGTAGTACGCCATTGATGGTATAAATTATGGTATGCTTTCCGAAACCTAATTTTTTGTAATCAAAAGTAGTAGCAAAAGCACCATCAATCATAAACGCTCCGCCAGAGGGCGATGCCTTCAACACTACCGCAGGGAATTCAAGTCCACAACCCGAAGCGATAGGTTCAATTTTCACATTGGAAGGGCTAAAAAATTCAATTTTCACCTCGGACGAAGTATTGCTACAAGGCTCGCCGTCGGTTACTTTTACTTTAAAATTTCCTCCTGCTGCAACATCTAATTTACTATTACTTCCCACTGAATTTCCATTCAAAAACCATTCATATTTTTTCATACTTGCTGGGGCAGAAAGAGTAGCAATATCTCCTAAGCAAAACTGTGTTCTGCCCGTGTTGGTGGTAATGTTAGCGGGAGGTGTGGCTACGGTAAATATTCGAGTTTCGGTTATATCCCCACAGCTTCCTCCACCAGCAGAAACTGAATAGGAAATGCTATGTTTGCCCAACCCTGCTACTGATGGGGTAAAAGTCCCCTTGGTGGCATCAGTTATTCCTTTTCCAGTGAATTTACCTCCCGTAGGACTCGCTATTAAATTTACAGGAGTAGCATTGACATTACAAAAGGGTGGCAAAGAATCTATTTTCACTTCCGTTACTGATTTATAATCAATACGAACAGAATCAGAAAGAGTAGAACATACGCCATCACTTACTGATACTTTATAAAACCCATTTTTCTTGACATATATTTGTGGACTATTTGCGATGGCAGAATTACCACCATTGAATACCCAGTAATAAAATAAAGCTCCAGTTTGTATTTGTGTACTTAATTTTATTGAATCACCCTGACAAATTTGGACGACATCTGGAGTCTTAGTTATGATGGGTTTAGCAGGTGCGGCCAATGGAGATACCGTAATGATATTAGAAGCCATTTTATTACC
>JANPGQ010000279.1:0-1819 GCA_031423975.1 Cytophagales bacterium
CATCTGCATTGCCTTATTTCCAATTGCCAACACTTTATTGGTGGCTTTGTCAAGGGCAATGATTGATGGTTCGTCCACCACAATTCGGTCTTTGTGAATGATTAACGTGTTGGCAGTACCAAGGTCAATCGCAATGTCTGAAGTTAGGAAGCTAAATAATCCCATTTTATTTGATTAGTTCTTTGTGAGCTTAATAATTTTAAATTCATTAGCTGTTAGCAATCCGTAATTTACACATAAAACTACCCATTGGCTAATGATACTTTTGTTATTCTTGTAAAAGTACAAAATTAATGATAATCAGTCAGAATATCTTGAAAGGGAATAGAAAATGTTTTGGATTTAGACCAAACAATAATTTGTAAAGTCACAAAATGTTTCGAGAACATTTTATACTAATTTAAAATATTTTATTTAAGTATTTAACCCATCAATGACTTGATTTACCCTATATTACACATTCAAAGCAAAAGATTATGAAGACACGTATTAACTTCAACAAATTCTGAAGGGGCATTTACTAATAATTAAATCAAAACATAAATCTTGTAATGAAAAAAATACGTCCAATATACAAAATTCTTATTCTGCCATTATTTGTTGTATGGCTTGTAGGCTATTGTTTCTATTATAATTATTTCAGAGGCTATTATAATACCATTGAAATTGATGATTTAAGCAAAAACGATAGTTATGTGGCTGATGAGCCTTCGCATGAAATGGATTATAATTTCATGTGGATTAAAATTGAAGGGGAGTTATACGGAAAAACAGACTTAGTTTTAAAAAGATTTTGTAGAAATGTAGAACATCCTACCTATCCAGATTTTAGAGATTCGGTTGTTTATCATTTCAGTAAACAAGGAAAAATTGATACATTAGTAAGAGAAGATTGTTATTGCGGGGTACAATTTACGTTTCATAATGTTCCACAACCCAGTACAAAGGGAAACTTAAAAATAAAGGTTCATGTGGGGGAGTATTTTTAAAATATCTTTGGTAATGAAAAGCCAAGTAGAACTCAAACCTCTACTTGGCCTTCTTTTTAGTTACAATTAAGCCATCTAAATCCAAATCTTTCTATTTTTGCATACTATTTGCTTATAATCAAGAAACCCGAAATTCCTTTACAAAAAATATGGCAAAGAATAAAGTATCTCCGACTCCTAAGAATACTCCACAAAAGCCCCAAACCATAAATCAGGCTACAAAAATCATTAGAGAACCTGAAGTTTTAATTGCCCCAATTCCTTATACAGAACGTAATTTTTGGATTGTGGCGGGCATTATTACCGTGTGTGCTGCTATTGCATATCTGCCTGGTTTTCAGAATGGTTACGTCTGGGACGATATGTTTTATATCGTCAATAATGAAGATTTGCGAGACGTTTCCTTCAAAAATTTTAAAACTCTTATTTCAGATTACTACCTCGGAAACTGGCATCCCCTCACGATGGTAACGTATTATATTGAGTATTCCCTCGTGCGTGATACCGCTTGGGTTTACCACTTTGACAATACCATTATTCACATCATCAACAGTATTTTAGTACTTAAGTTGGTGGAAAAATTGAGTAAAAATTTCTTAATTGGAGCAATTACTGCGGTACTTTTTGCCATTCATCCGCTACACGTAGAGTCGGTGGTATGGGCGGCTGAACGTAAAGACGTGCTTTATACACTATTTTTGTTGTTATCTTTTTTGCAGTATTTGAAATATACAGACGGAGTAGTGGGGGGTGGTGACAACGCCCACGGGGGGGGGGAAAAAAAAAAATTGAAAAAAAAAAAAATATTGTAAAGGTTTTGGTTTTTAATT
>JANPGQ010000280.1:0-7331 GCA_031423975.1 Cytophagales bacterium
TTTGAAGATTTTTAAAGCACATTTTTGCCCTTGCAACTCAAAAGTCGCATTGGCAAAAGCCTCGTATTCTTCGGTTTGTCCACCCGTCATGGCAATATTTATTTTTTGTCCAGTGGTTAGAATATCCAATTTTGCCGAAACTTTAAAATCTGTATTTACGTCAAAATACTTTAATCCCTTGAAATCAGCCTTATTTTCGATAGGCGACTCCTTATCAGTTTTCAAAAAAGCATCTTTATCTTTTCTGATGTTTTGAATAGAAGTTAAGTAAGAGTTATCTACTGTTGGAATGGATTTGGGTTCTTCATTACCGACTAATGAATAAACAACAGTTGCCAGCAAGGCGGCGAAGATGGAGAGGAGGAAGAATTTATTTTTGAACATAAGAATTAAATTTCGGGTTTTGTTGTAAGCAAATTTACTAACTAACTTGCAAAATATTTAGTAAAATGTAGAGTTCAATAACTCCGCAAGCGGTTCGCCGCCCTTAAAACTCCAAACTCCAAAATCAAATAATGTTCACAGGAATAATAGAAGCCCTCGGCGAGTTAAAAAATACTAAATCAGAAGGCTCAAATGTTACTTTTACCTTCACCTGCCCTTTTACGCAGGAACTCAAAATAGACCAGAGCCTTGCCCATAATGGCGTGTGCCTTACGGTGATAGCCATTGATGGAAACGAATATGGCGTTACTGCCATTGATGAAACTTTACAGAAAACTAATTTAGGAAAATTGCAGATTGGCGATAAAGTAAACCTCGAACGCTGTATGCCCGCCCACGGACGTTTTGATGGACACATTGTGCAGGGACACGTAGATCAAACGGGTATCGTTACGAGTATAATTGAACAAGACGGCTCATGGCTTTTTGATTTTGAGTATTCGCCTGACGCACAGAATGTTACCGTTGAAAAAGGTTCAATTTGTATCAATGGTACAAGTTTAACGGTCTTTAATTCAGGAGTAAATACTTTCAGAGTAGCCATTATCCCTTATACCTACGAACACACCGTTTTTCATGCCCTAAAAATAGGGGATATGGTAAATTTGGAGTTTGATATTGTAGGAAAATATATCAAGAAAATGTTAGCACTATAAGTCCTGACGTTACGTAAAATTACCTAATTTATAGGGTAATTTTACGGTATTTTTGTTGCTTTTTATTGTATTGTCAAGTCTTATCCATAGATTCGTGACAATTATTTATGAACCATTTTATCACTAATCCAACATGAGCAAGGTAATCACACCCCAAGATAATCCCGAAGAACACCAACAAGCCATTGGTTTCATTCAAAAGTATCAAGAGACTAAAAAACCTGAATCTATTGATGCCCATTTTATCAGTAAAAATGCTTTACAGCAATTTATAGACAACCCAGATTTTGATGCCTTTAAAGTCCACCATGCAAGAGCTGAAGATGGTACTCGTACTGTAGTTTTTGAAGGCCTAAATGCTCAGGGCGAGAGTTTGAATTCTTTTGTTAGCGAATTACCGACTTGCCCTCCAATGTGTAATTGGAATGCTTAATTTTCGATTAAATGTATATTCTAATTTTAGCTAAAATACCTATAATAGTATATTTTTCCTCTTTAATGTTAATACTTCCAATCATTGTAGGAAGTATTAATATTAAAGAATTAAAAGGTACGCCATTAATTATTCTATTGGCATATTGTTTAGTTTTTGGATGTATGGAAATTACTTCTTGGTATTATGCTTTACATGGTTGGCAAAATCATTTTGTAGATAATTTGGTAAATTATATAGATATTTTTTTTATACAATATTTCTACTTCTGTATTTTGAATAATCCTATTCATAAAAAAATTATCATTGCCATATCAGTAATAGCATTACTAGTAATTCTGTATTCCAATTTTGGAGATTTTCGAGATTTTAATCGCATAGATTCTTTCGCCAAAAGTTTTGTAGATATGGTTATCATTTTTACATCCTTGCTATTCTTTTATCAACTTTTGAACAATCTTGAAGTTAAAAACCTGTTCCAGTATTCTTATTTTTGGATTACAACAAGCATCTTAATTTATTTTTCAGGGGTGTTTTTTGTAAACATTTTTGCAGAATATATTACTTTCAATAAAGATGAGTCGATTACCCACTACTGGGTTCTCAAAGAATATTTAACAATTTTTCACCGTATTTTATTAGCAATTGGTCTATGGTTCAGCACAACGCCGATACAATCAAATCTATCATCGAAATAGGCACAGCGGCAATGTTGGTGTTTTCTACCTCCGTCATTGTGATAGTCTATGTCCTTCATAATCGTTTGGTCAAGGGAATTAGGGCATAATTTTGTCATCGAAGCCCATAATTTCTCATACTCTAACCCCACATGAACGAAGCGAAAATAATTATTTTAGGGACTTTCGCCATGTTGTTACCTACTTCGGCAATCATCTTTTTTGTTATTCTCTATATTCGTCGTCAGCGTTTACAGCGTGAAAAAACTGAACGCATCGAAGAAGAACATCGCCAGCAGATGCTCGAAGCCAGTGTGGAGTCGCAAGAAAGCGTTCGCCGACAAATTGGGGGAGATTTGCACGATGAAATCGGTACACTCCTTTCCGCCTCACGGATGAGCCTCACGCAAATCATCAAGTTTAAAGATGATGCAGAAAAACGAGAAAGTCTTCTTATGGAAACGCAAAAACAACTAAACGATGCCCTCAACAACGTTAGAAGAATTTCCAAAGACTTGATGCCCAGCACCTTAGATGAATTTGGATTGATTGCTGCCCTCAGAGATTTTACCCAAAAAATGACCGAACATACAGGGATTTTGATATGTTTTAATCACGGAGAATTATCAGAAATTTTTGACAAAAAAATCGAATTAGCCCTATATCGTAGTTCACAAGAGTTAGTAAATAATGCTCTCAAACACGCTGAAGCCAGCATTATTAATATCACATTGAGCAAAAATGAAGAGCGGTTATTTCTGAATGTAAACGATAATGGCATTGGTTTTGATTTATCGGAGGTCAATAAACCAAACAGAGGAATTGGCATCAAAAATATTGAAAGCCGTATCAGTGTTATTAAAGGAGGAGAGATAAAATTTAAAGTTAAAAAGGGACAAGGAGCAAGGTTTGAGATTTCTGTACCTTTATTACCTCATCCTTGATTCACAATAGTTACTCCAATCAGAATCATGCAGAACACAAACCTACTCGCCATTGCCAAACGCCTACAATCCCTTGCCCAAGCGGGAATTTTTTATAGCGAAGACAAACCCTTTGACCATGAACGGTATCAAGAAGTTTCAGACCTAAGCGTTCAGATTTTGCGTGAATTAACGGATGAACCTATCGAAAAAATCAGTAAACTTTTCACTCAAGAAAGGGACGGTTATCAAACTCCGAAAGTAGATATTCGAGCGGTGGTTTTTAATGAATCGGGTGAGATTTTGATGGTCAAAGAAAAGGTAGATGGCTGTTGGTCGTTACCAGGTGGTTGGGCAGATGTGGGTTATACGCCTGCGGAAGTTGCCGTGAAAGAAGTACAGGAAGAAACGGGCTTAGCCGTAAAGACGGTCAGGCTTTTAGCAGTATTAGACAAACGCAATCATCCACATCCACCCGAAGGCTGGTATGTATATAAGATTTTTATTTTGTGTGAGAAAATTGGAGGAGAGATAGTGGAAAATACCACAGAAACTTCTGATATTCAGTATTTTAGTTTAGAAAATATTCCATCACTTTCAGAACCACGCAATGTATTTTCGCAGATACAATTGATGTTTGAGTATCGGGATAATCCTGAGAAAGCGGTTTATTTTGATTAATGTAGCACGGGACTTACGCAGCCCGAATCTTTGCCGTGTAATGGACGAAATCGTGTTACGTTTATTTTTCAAACTGAATTTTACGATAAATATCTTTGACTAAAATAGTGCTTTCTTCAACAGAAATACTATCCGTTAATTCTCTGAAATTTTGGTTAATCCAAGTGTTAGGTTTGTCGGTACGAGTATAAGTAGAAACAGACACTTTTTTCTGATGTACGAAAATAATATGTTGTAAACTTTCTAAGGTTTGGTATTCTTCCAACTTTTCAATTCTATCAAAATTAGCGGTAGAATCTGACAATACTTCTACGATTATAAATGGATTATTGATGATACATTTTGAATTTTCCTTGAACTGTGGATTACCTTTCACTACCAATACATCGGACATATAATATCCACCTTCAAATTTCTGGATTTGGATGCCTGTATTACTACTCATTACTAAAATATCCTCCCTTTCGATGAAAAGATTTTGAAGAATCCAAATTACATTGGACGTAATGGCTTCATGCCAAAGTGTTGCTAATCCCGTCGTTATAATTTCGCAGTTGTGGTATTCTATTTTAAAGGATATTGTTTGGACAAGTTCCAAATATTCTGTTTCAGAGGCAGGAATTGCCACTAACTCTTTGATTTTGAGTTGTTCAGTAATCTGTTCTGTCAAATTTTTTGTAATAACCATAGCCTTATTTTTTATCAAATACAGTGAAAATATTCTCTTTCTCATAAACAAAAACGGCTCGCCAATTTGGCAAGCCGTTTTTGTTTGAAGCATATTAATTCACTACATTATTTTTTATTTCTTAAACTTTAAAGTCAATACGTTTTTACCAATTTTCTTGCCTTCTGCCAAACCAGTCTCATTATCTTGGCGAGTATGAATGCCTCCGTACAAACGTGAAAGGGCAGATTCGGTAGCAAAAGCATCAAAACTTTTGAATGAACGTGCTTTGAATTCAATGCCTGTTTTAGCATCCTTTACTCGTCCAACGTGCGTATCATCGGTAAAAGCAAAATTTTGCCCAAACAGATCTGTCAGAACTGTTGCCACTGCTCCCGACTGAGTGGCGTGTCCAGATGGAAACCCTGGGAACGGTGGAGCGGGCCAAAAAGGAGTCCAGTTTGCATCAATTGTTCGTCTAACCATCGTATAGGGACGTTCGTTATTAAATTTAAACTTGCATTTCCAACAATTGATAAAGGCATCATTAACCGTAATTCCTGTACGTGCGAAGGCTTCAGCGGCTTTCCCCAAACCCACTTTTGCCTGTTTTACGGCAATACCTGCAATGGCATAAGAATGACCAGGAGGTGTAAACGTTTCACCAGGATTATCTGCCCACCAAACCGAAATCTCTTTTTGTTCTTGGGTCAATGATTTATTGATGGTATAAACCTCAAAATATTGCCCAAAATAAGAAGACGTTATTGAGGTAGAAAATGCAATCGGACTTGGAATAGCCATGCTCTGATTGGCTGGCACAAAAGTACGATTCGTTCCCCACGTAGGCTGCATCGGGATTTTTTGCCCATTTTCAGTAGTTTGCCAAGCTCCTGCAAATACAGGGACAACATAACTTGCAGGGAAATTGCGCTTGTAACCTTCATGTCCACCGTCAGTTTTCGACCATTCAAAAACAGCATTTGCTACATCCTGCCCATATTTGACAGAACGATCAATAACGTCTTGGGCGATACCTGTTTTGTTTGAATTCAGTTGAACCACTTCAACGGAGTCAATCACAATTTTATTGATTGCCGCTGTTGGGCGAGAAGCCTCGGCGTATAAAGCCCTTAAAATGGTAGCTTCGGCAGCATTTACCGATAATGCCCAGTTATAATCTTTTCCCGTTTCAGGCTTTGGAAGAGTCGTTAATTCTGCTAATTGACCCGCTAAAGATTGATTATTGGGCAAGCCACCCACAGCAGCCTCATACATCACCAAGCCGCCATACGCATACGCACGAGCAGCTACGGGAGGTGTATATCCTGCGGTAGTTTTGGTAAGTTTTTCTTGAACAATAGACCAATTAGTAGCAATATCACTTGAAAATTTATTGGCTGGCGAAGTATCTACGGCAGCTTCAATGGGAGTAACTTCGGCATCTTTCACTTTACAGGCATCAAGCCAAAGAGCAGTGGAGGCGATGAAAAGGAATTGAAGCGGCTTTTTAAATGGAGTAACAGAAAGTTGAAATTGTTTCATAAAAGAAGGAATTTAATGTGTTGAATGCCAATATTTGACGAATAGCATTGGTTCATTATTAGCGACTTATATCAAAAATCTTGCCAGTTTAACGATACACGTTTAAAGACACTTTCAAACATTATTTGCATAAAAAAATCCCTTTTCTTGATGATTAGAAAAGGGATTAAATTTAGTAAAAAATCGTTATTTTATCTCTAAAATATATACTTTTTGTTTTCCAAAATTAACAATCAAATATTTTTCTCTCAATAAAGCAAAATCCAACGCCTTATTTGGGTCGGTTACTTTTTGTTTATTGATACTCACTGCATTGGCTTGAATTGCCTTACGGGTATCACCTTTCGATTTGAAAATAATGGGTTCACCCGATGCGTCTAATACTAAAGTAGCCAGTAAATCTGTAACATTGACACATTGAGCGTAATCTTCTTTTTTGATAAAAATTCTATCCAATGCCTCAATTACGGCATTTTCTACTTGCCCAAAGATTTCGATTACGTTTTTATCAAACAATAATTCCGAAGCCTGTTTCACGATTTCAAAATCTTTTTCTGAATGAACTCGGCTTGTAACATCTTTTGCCAAAGCTTTTTGCATGATGCGTAAATGTGGGGCTTCGGCGTGTTGGGCTTCCAAAGATTCTATCTCGGTTTGATTATATAAACTGAAAACTCGCAACAGTCTTGGGCATTCTACATCGGCAGTATTTAGCCAAAACTGATAAAACTGATATGGCGTAGTCATTTCAGGGTCGAGCCACACATTTCCAGATTCTGATTTGCCAAATTTTGTTCCATCCGCCTTCGTAACTAATGGTGTTGTGAGGGCAAAGGCACGGTGTTCAATTTCTTCACTTCCCCCTTCCTTGCGTCTGATAATTTCAGTTCCTGTGGTGATATTTCCCCATTGGTCTGAACCGCCCATTTGCAAACGGACGTTCTTGTTTTTATACAACCAATAGAAATCGTAACCTTGCAATAATTGGTACGAAAATTCAGTAAAAGAAATACCCGTTTCCAAACGCTTTTTTACGGAGTCTTTCGACATCATGTAGTTGACAGACAAGTGTTTACCCGCTTCACGAAGAAAACCTAAGAAGGAAAAATCTTTAAACCAATCATAGTTATTGACCATCTCGGCAGAGTTCTCGCCTGAATTAAAATCCAAGAATTTCTCTAACTGTTTTTTGATGCTATCTTGATTAAAACGAAGGGTTTCTTCCGATAAAAACTCACGCTCAGCCGCTTTTCCAGAGGGGTCGCCAATCATGCCAGTTGCCCCGCCCACGAGAGCAAAAGGCTT